>JAIDEF010000225.1 GCA_029054965.1 Eubacterium sp. | reverse complement strand
AGTCACCATAACAGATAGGTCTGTAATTACTGCCGTCTTTTATAAGCTCACCGCTGTTTACTTTTTTAATAATCGTTTTTGCAATATATGCGGCCTCCAGCCTATCATATTCCTCACCTTTAACACCAGTAAGTATTTTAAGCTGAGCTGACGGCACATTGCTTTCTTTATATTCAGCACCATAATTCAAAAATTCATCGGTGTTATAATCAAGCTCACCAAGCTTTTCAGTCATAAGGTTTGAAAAAACAAAGTTTACATAGCTGCAGATTTCTTCCCTGCTTCTGAAATTTTTATCAAGGATTATTTTGGCATTATTGCCTGCACTGTCAACATTATAATAATCATAGCTTTTCTTTTTTGCATTGAATATATGCGGCATAGCAAGCCTGAAGCGATAAATACTTTGCTTGATATCCCCTACAGTAAAAAGATTTTTTCCGTTTGATAAATAGGTAAACAGCAAATCCTGAGCTTCGTTAGTATCCTGATACTCGTCAACAAGTATTTCATAATAGTTTTCGGACAACTCATGAGCAAGATCGGTACGAATGATATTATCGTTTTCATCAAGCTTGAATAAAAGAGAGATTGCAAAATGCTCTATGTCAGAGAATGAATATGAGTTAAGCTCTTTTTTCTCCTGCATAAGTCTTTCATCAACTGCTTTAATCAGTGATATAAGGCTCTGTATACGCTTGTAAAGCGCTTTTGAATCATTTGTATAATTGTCTTCGTTTGCAACTAAAAAGCTTTCAATATCCTTTGTAAGGATAGATTTATATACTTCCCTGTTTGCCTTTATTTTTTCACTTACTGCTTTGTCAATCTTTGAGGATGACGGCATTCTTTTGAATGCGGGTTTTCTTTCGTTGATTAAATCTGACCATGCAGAAGAAAAAGCTCTGATTCTTTCAATTTCATTGATATCATCACTGATTACATCAATGAATTTCTGGTTCAGCTTTTCATCCTCAAAATCTATAAGTGCCATATTTTCTTTGGCAAGCTCCAAAGCATATGCTGACAGATAATCAATTTCACTTTTAACATATTCAAACCATACACCGTCAGCAAGCGGTATATTGGGATTATAAAGCTCTGCCGATTTTTCAAGCCACTTATACGGAAAAGGCTGAGCATATATAAATCGCAGAAGCCTTTTAACAGCGTTTATTACAGGCTTTTCATTCCCTGGTGCGGTAAACATTTCAAATAATGATATGAAATCTGTGTTATTCTCTTCAAAATATTTGTCAATTGTTTCACTTATTACATTATCCTCAAGAAGCTGCAGCTCACTTTCGTCGAAGGTTGAAAAATCCTGATTTATTGAAAGCTCATAAAAATGCTCCTTAACAAGGCTTGCGCAAAATGCATCAATAGTTGATATTTTTGCATTTGGCAATAGAGAAAGCTGATGTTTATAAAAACTGTCATTTGGATTACTCTTTATCAGTACGTTAAGTGATTTTGAAATTCTGCAGCGCATTTCAGCGGCAGCAGCATTTGTGAAAGTAACAATAAGCAGACGGTCAATATCCACAGGATTTGATTTGTCTGTAATAAGCTTAATTACTCTTTCAACAAGAACCGCTGTTTTGCCTGAGCCTGCAGCGGCACTGACAAGAATATTTTTATTTCTGGCGTTTATGGCATTATTCTGTCCTGTTGTCCACTGTGGCATTTTCACCATACTCCTTAGCTAAAATTTCAAGCACTTCATTATCACTTATATCATCAAGTGTTCTGTTTTCAATATTTCTTTTATTTGCACAAACATCCTTGTAGTCACAGTATTCACAGGTGTTTTTATGCATCTTGTCTTTAACAGGATTTTGATTTATGTTCCCGAGATGAAGCTCCATTCCCATTTGTGCAACATGCTCATTTACCTTTTTATGTATATAACCGAGCTGCTCAAGGCGTACGAGTTTACCTGTAAGCTCGCCGTCTTTTTTTGCTTTAACAGGTATATATCTGCCCATAAGCTCGTGATCCATTGCCTTTGCAATTTCTCCGTCTGCATCATCAAGAACAATACCCTTCATTTTGAAGGATGCATTTTCTTCGCTTTTTATGGCAGCCTCTGCAGCCATACGAGAATCAAAGTTAAAAACATTTCTTGCTGCATGCATATAAAGCACACCGGCAGGAATTCCTGTAAACTCAGCGTTTTTATCCTCGCAGAGTGAAAATAGATAAATAAACATCTGCAGATTTAAACCATACATAATATCGGAATAATTAAAGCTCTTATTTCCTGATTTATAGTCAACTACTCTTACATAGCGTTCACCATTATGCTCGTATGTATCAACCCTGTCAATTGACCCTCTTATCTGTATTGTACCGCCGTCATCAAGAATAATCTGTTCAGGTTTAACCTGACCGTCTTTATCAATATCAAGCTCAAAGGCATTTGCTTCAAAATCGCTGTGTGCAAACTCCTCAGCAAGATGATAAACAACACTGTAAATCAGCTTTGAAAGACGTCTGTAATTATACTTAAATCTTATTGACAAATCAGCGGCATTACCCATCTCCTGCTCAAAATATATTGTTATAAATTTGTCTACAAATGCTTTTATTTCAACATTTGTCAGTGATGAAAGCTTTTTACTGCCTACAGAAGAAAGAATCATTTCAAGCACGTAATGAATAAGCGTACCTCTCTGCATAGGGTCAATTTCCGCTTTGGTTCTCGGTTTTGCATTAAGACCAAATTTGCAGAAATATCTGAATGAGCAGTTATAAAAATCCTCAACCCTTGATGCTGAAACGTACATATTATAACCGAACAATGAAGCAGCAGTCTGCTTATTTTCAATTTTTGATTTTTTATTTTCTGCCAGTGCTTTAACAGAATTAAATCTGCTGTCATTTTTGAAGTATTCCTTTAGTGACGAATAAAAAGCAGTATTAGTCATATACCTTTCACACATCAGATCAAAGGAATTAGAATATGTTTCTATCAAATCAATATCTTCAATTGATTCATATGTTTTTTCGCTAATGTCAAATATACTTTCGATTGAGGTTATTATTTCAGAAGGTGCAGAGTTTTTTCCTGTATTTCCGAGATAAGAGATATACAGCATTTCACTTGGTGCCGTGCAAGCCATATAAGCAAAATACTTTTCCTGCTGATTGAGCACTTCACCGTATGAATAAAGCTTAAAATCATTATCAAGAAGTATTCTTCTGTCACCCTCGCTCAACAGTCCTCCGCTTGTTACTGTTTGCGGAAATTCACCCTCGTTGGCACCTAAGATAAAAACAGCCTTAGGGTTATCTGTTCTTATTCTGTCTGCCTGACCGATTTGTATATTATCAATGCCGACAGGCAGTGTGCCTAAATCCTCAGTTGAAATTATCAGGGAGAAAATTTTCGCATATTCCTTCAGCTTGATTGTTTCATTGCCGGCAGTCTGAGGCAAATCATTAAGGATATTCATTACAAGCTCCCATACTCTGCCCTGCTCTTCTGCAAGCGCAGTATGATTAAGCCTTGCTAAATCAAGTGCAGTTTCTTTTATTTTCTCATCAACATGAAAATCAATCAGACAAAAATAAAGCGATTCGGAAATTTTGAGTGCATCGGCACCCTTTACTGCATTTTTAAACTTTATTATCGGTGCAATTATTTTTTTTCTTGTTTTATTGATGCTTTCAAGACGTACTTTATCAGATGTGCTTATTTCATTAACAAAGCCTTTTGTTGAATTTTCAAAAGGTCTTGTCCATTTTAATCCGCTGATATTCCAGAGGTAAATATAGTTTTCAAGCTCATTAATATCCTCATCACTCACATCGGTCAGTCCTGTTTTTGCAAGACTGAGTATATCGTCACTTCTCAATGAGTAATTAACGCATCTTAAAAGATACTCAATAAAAACAACCAGCGGCTGATTTTTTATTGGCTGGCGTTCATCATTGAAAAATGGTATTTCATATTTTTTAAAAGTTACTGAAAGCTCTTGTCGGTATTTATTCAAATCACGTGTAATAACTGCAATATCACTTGCTTTACAGCCTTTTCTGAGGAGTGAACGTATTTGTCTTGCAGCTTCGCAGCACTCGTCAGTAATGCTTTTTGCAGAATAGACAAAAATATTATCTGCATTGATCAGCTCATTTTTTTCATCTGAAAAAATGCTTTTCTCGAGTACCTTAATATCATTATTTTTGGCTCTTTTATTATCAGTAAGTATTTCTTTTTTTATTTCAATATTCGCTTTTAAAGCAATCTTTTGGAGTATTTTAGCTGAATTATTTACATAGCCGAACAGATTGAAGGTATCATCATTATCAGGACAATCGGTGCAAAGTGTGATAGTTACACTCTTCGACTCTTTGATAATGAGCTCTAAAATTTTATATTCCTGTGCAACAAATCCATTAAAGCCATCAATAAAAACACATTTATTTTTGAAATAATCGAGTCCTTTTAGCTGATTGTAAAGACGTGTTAGCTCATTTGCAGGGTCAAGATATTTATCAAAAAGAAGCATTTCATAGCTGCTCATAATAAGAGAAATGTCTGATAATTTTCTTTTTAATGCATCGCTTTCAATATTCTGCGAAAGCTCAATTATTTCACTGCAGCTCAGATTACAGGATTTCATTTCATCATAAATTTTAATCATTGAATTTACAAATGAAAGTGAATCAAGATGCTTGTTGAAAAGCTGTAAATTTTCTTTTACAAGATCAATTGCACGCATCATCATAACAGCCTTGCCACCCTTGGAGAGCGTGGGTAAGCTGTCACTGCCGTATTTTCGCCTTACATCATCTGTAATTCTGCTGAATGAAGAATTATCAACCTTAGTTATGCCGTGTTCACCAAGCTCAGTCAGAAGCTTTTTCTCACATACAAGTGAATATTGCTCTGGTGTAATAAGCAGTATATCTTCCTGTCCGCTTTCAACAAGCTCTTTTATATGGCTGAAAACATATTCACTTTTACCGTAGCCGGATCTGGCAAAAACTAATTTTAACAAAAAATCACCATTATCTTTCGTAATCCTCAGGCTTGATAATGCCGTCGGCAATTAATATTTCATAGCAATCCATAAAAAATTCATACATAGGTCTTGCAATATCAAATGCAAGCTTAAGCTCATCAATCAACGCACTTGTTCCTATTCGTGATAAATCAAAGCTGTTGTATGAAAATGACATATTTTTAGCTTTTAAATATGGCTTTAATTCTTCAGGAGCATCAGGATACAGTTCCTTTTTATATTCATCCCTGCATTCATATGTCAATCCTGCATCCTCACAAGCTTTAACTGCGTCAAGCCATCTGTCGGGATGTTTTAAAATCTGCTGATGAACAACCTTAAAATATGTTGGTCGCCACAGCCAGAAAACAACGCCATATCCGAAACTGTCGGGGAAAAATTCAAAATAATAGAAAGGAGCTTCGGGATATTCCTTCTTATAACGCCTGAAAAACATCCAGATGTTTTCACGATACTTTGTTTTATTTCTGTTGCCCCTTGTGTCACGATAAATTCTTGCAACTGATCTTACAGGATCAGTCATCATTTTATCATCAATATCATACATTAAATCACTGAGGTCAAGCATAATCTGCCTCATGGGAACAGTTATTCCCTGCTTGAGCTCCTCTTTATGCTCCTCATAAAAAGCACGTGAATCATTAAATCGGTTAAGACAGAGCAGATCAATTGCCTCAGGCTTTATTCCTTTAAAATTATATTCGCTCATTTCAGTAATCCTTTATCCTCCATTTGCTGGGCGGCAAGCTTTGCACAAATTTTTGCACTGTGGAAATTAAGTCCGCCCTGAATCCAGGCATAATATGGCTCTCTAATCGGTGCATCTGCTGAAAGTTCAATTGAAGAGCCTAATGTGAATGCACCTGCAGCCATTACTACTTTGCTGTCATAGCCCGGCATATCCCATGGTTCAGGCAGTACAAAGCTGTCAATTGGACTTCCGCTCTGTATTCCCTGACAGAAGGCCACAAGACTTTCTGCATTTTCAAGACCAAGACACTGAACAATATCATGTCTTGTTTCGTTATATTTTGGTGTAACATTGTAGCCGAAGCTCCCAAATAAAGCCGAAATAAATACAGCACTCTTTAATGCCTCACCTACTGTATGAGGTGCAAAGAAAAGCCCCATATAAAGCTCTCTGTTCATACCAAGGGTTGCACCTACTTCTTTTCCTAAGCCTGGCGTTGTGAGTCTGTAAGCACATTTTTCAACAAGATCGTGCCTGCC
>JAIDEF010000224.1 GCA_029054965.1 Eubacterium sp. | reverse complement strand
CCCCTATCAGTATTAACGCTATTCCTATAACTATTAAACTTTGTTTTTTGCCGGTCATTTTCTTTTTTTACCTTTAAATTTGTTATTGCTTTTATTATTCTTATGCTTAGTAAAATCACGCTTCTGCTGAAACTGCCTGCTCGGTTTTATTAGGCATTTACTGCTGTTACCAATCAAATCAAATCGTTTTGCTCTGCACAGAGCCTCCTCGACCAAATGATGATTTTTAGGGTTGAAATACTGAAGCAGTGCTCTCTGGAGTGCCTTGTCATGCTCACTTTTTGCTACATAAACCTCCTCCATAGTATAAGGATCAAGTCCTGTATAAAACATACAGGTTGATATTGTACCGGGGGTGGGGTAAAAGTCCTGAACCTGCTCAGGTCTGATATGGTTTTTCTTTAAAAACAGAGCAAGCTCAACAGCATCATCAATAGTTGAGCCCGGATGAGATGACATCAAATAAGGAACTAAATACTGCTCCTTATTAACCTCATCGGTATAACTAAAATATCGGCGTGAAAAGTTGATATACGCTTCAATATGAGGCTTACCCATTTTATCAAGCACTGCTGCGGAGCAATGCTCAGGTGCAACCTTCAGCTGTCCGGAAACGTGATGCTCAACAAGCTCCTTGAAAAAGGTATCATCCTCATCCTCGAGCAGATAATCATATCTTATTCCGCTTCTGATAAATACCTTTTTTATACCATTAATCTGCCTTACATCACGGAGAATATCAAGATATTCACTATGGTCAACGGCAAGATTAGGGCAAGGCTTCGGAGCAAGACATTTTTTACCTTTGCACAGACCCTTATCAATCTGCATATCACAGGACGGTCGCCTGAAATTAGCAGTAGGTCCACCGATATCGTGAATATAGCCTTTAAAATTCGGCATATGTGTCAGCTTTTCAGCCTCAATCATAATACTTTTCTTAGAACGTGTTGTAACATACCTGCCCTGATGAAAAGCAATTGAACAAAAGTTACAAGCACCGAAGCAGCCACGGTTATGTGTAATTGAGAATTCCACCTCACGGATACCCGGAACACCGCCAAGCTTTTCATAGCTTGGATGATAAGCACGCATATACGGCAATGAATACACCCAGTCGAGCTCCTTCTGCGTAAGAGGCGGCATAGGCTTATTCTGAACAATCATTGTTTTACCATGCTTTTGCTTAACAATCCTGCCGCGTATATGATCCTGCTCATCCTGCTGTATTCTGCAGGATTTTGCATATTCTTTTTTATTACTGCAAACATTTTCAAAGGATGGACATTCAACACCCTCATATGTAGTTTCGACTGTAGGACAGGCATAGCAGGTACCGAGAATATCACGCATTTCTGTTATGCTTTCACCGTTATTGAGTCTTTCGGCAATTTCTATGGTCTGATTTTCACCCATACCGAACGTGAGCAAATCAGCACCGGAGTCAATTAGAATACTTGGTCTTATTTTATCATCCCAGTAATCATAATGAGCAAAACGCCGAAGTGATGCTTCAAGTCCGCCGATGATAACAGGACTGTCGGGATAAATGCTTTTAACCATTTTGGAATAAACAATAACTGCCCTATCAGGTCTTTTGCCCGCCGCACCTCCTGCTGTATAAGCATCATCATGACGAAGCCGCTTAGCTGCCGTGTAATGTGCAACCATCGAATCTATATTACCGCTCGTGATAAAAAAGCCTAAACGAGGCTTGCCAAACTGCATAAAATCCTGCTTGTTTTTCCAATCAGGCTGACTGAGCACAGCCACTTTATAGCCCTTGTTTTCAAGCACTCTTGTAATGATTGATGCGCCGAATGACGGATGGTCAACATAGCTGTCGCCTGTTATGTAGACAAAATCAACATAATCCCATCCCCTGCCAAGCATATCCTGTTTACTAATCGGTAGAAAGCCGTTCATTAATTTTCCTCTTCATTCAAACTGAAATTATATTGATTGTCGGACATATTATCTGTTACAACATCATCCTCGCCTACAAGCTCAAATGACATCTGTTCTGTATTTTCAGCAGTGAATTCACCATTTGCAGAATAAGCCTGCATTTCCAGCCACTGCTGGCGCGTAATCAGTATTTCCCTGCCTTTTGCACCGTTTGAAGGTCCGATTATTCCCTTATCTTCTAACTGATCAATAATCTTTGCTCCTCTTGCATAACCGACAGAAAGCTTACGCTGAAGGAATGATGTAGAGGCGGTTCCTGTTTCAAGCACAATATCTACAGCCTTTTCAAACAGAACGTCAAGCTGCTCGCCGTCACCATCATCCTCAAACGGTGACGATTTTTTATCCTGCACTGCCTTGGCTTCAATTTCCTTAGCTATACTTTCATCATACTGGCTTTCGCCCTGATTTTTAACAAAGTTACAAAGCTCCTCAACCTCTTCGTCCGAAATAAAGCAGCCCTGAACACGCACGGGCTTTGAGGCACCTATCGGTGAATAAAGCATATCACCGTGACCGAGAAGCTTTTCGGCACCCGCTGCATCAAGAATTGTACGCGAGTCAATCTGTGATGAAACAGTAAGTGCAATACGTGATGAAATATTTGCTTTAATCAATCCTGTGATAACGTCAACAGATGGTCTTTGCGTTGCAATGACAAGATGCATACCCACAGCACGTGCCATCTGTGCAAGTCGGCATACAGAGTCCTCAACCTCTTTCGGCGCTGCCATCATCAAATCCGCAAACTCGTCAATGAAAATACAGATTTTGGGCATCGACTCCATATCCTCATGCTTAGCGGCATATTTATTATATCCCTCAATATCACGCACGCCGATTTGCGATAGACGCTGATAACGCTGCAGCATTTCACTGACAGCCCAGCCAAGGGCACCTGCCGCCTTTCTCGGGTCTGTAACAACAGGAACAAGCAGATGCGGAATACCTGCATATTTTGAAAACTCAACCTGCTTAGGGTCAATCATAAGGAATTTAACCTCATCGGGCTTAGCTCTGTATAAAATTGAAGTAATAATTGAGTTCATACAAACAGATTTACCCGAGCCTGTTGTACCTGCAACAAGAAGATGCGGCATTTTTGATACATCACAATATACACATTTACCGCCTATATCCTTGCCAAGACCTGCTGAAAGCTTGGATTTCTGCTCATAAAATTCAGGAGTATCTATAAGCTCACGCATTGTTACAGTATTTTTAACAGTATTCGGTACCTCTATACCCACAGCGGCCTTACCCGGAATAGGTGCTTCAATACGAACATGTGTTGCTGCAAGATTAAGTGCAATATCATCAGAAAGATTAGTTATTTTTGAAATACGGATACCTGCTGCAGGCTTAAGCTCATAGCGTGTAACCGTAGGTCCCCTTGAAATATCTGTAATAGTTGCATCAACATTAAAGGAGTGAAGAGTTTCGATAAGCATCTGTGCATTAGCCTTAAGCTCACCGCTTATATCCTTGGTTGATTTTTTAGTTCCTACTGTAAGCAGTTCAACTGACGGCAGCTTATAATCATTGACAGATGAATCAAGAGCTTCTTTTGAAACAGTAAATTTTTCAACGGCAGGCTGCGGCTGTGCCGTTTTTTCCTGCGAGGCATCTTCAACAATTTCATCGATAGATTTTTCTTTAGCAGCAGCCTTTTTATTTTCTCTCTCCTGCCTGTTTTTTTCAGTAGCAGCATTTATTTCATCAATTATATCACGAGGAACAGCAGTTTCCTCGTTTTCTTTAATATTCTTTTTACGGGACTTTTTCTTCGGCTTTTCCTCTTCTTCGGCTGAAGGCGGGTCAACATCAAGCGGAACATCAATCATTTCCCTGCTCATACGGCGTCTTTCAACGTGCTCACTTACCTTCTCATATGTCACCTTTGCAGGCTTTGCTGCACCTGAGAAAAACTGAATAACAGTTATGCCTGTCAGAAGCATAAAATCAACAAGAAAAAGCACAACCGAAACTATTATTGCCGGAGCTTTGCCAAGCGATAAAAGAAGCCAGCCGAGAGCGGCACCGATAAAGCCACCATTAAAGGTTGTCGGTGCAAGCTCATAGTTTGTAATTACCGTTTCCTCAAAATCAGAACCCGTCTGATTTTTTACAACATGAATAAAAGCAGCTAAAAGCAAAACCATAATAACCGTTTCAATTGCTTTTGCAATAAATTTTGATGTGGAAGCATTATTGAAGGAATAAAATAGCACCACAACAACAGATATTAAAGGGAACATACAAGCGGCAAAGACTCCGAAAACACCTACATAAAAATTATGCAGAATATTCCAGACACCTGCGCCGTTGATAATTGCAAGACAGAAGAAAATTACAGATAACGCAAAAATTGCAATACCCGCTATTCTTACAATATCCTCATTATTAACGGATTTATTGGTCTGAACAGGGGTTGATTTAGCCCTTGAATTTGTATTCTTTTTTGTACCTGAAGTGCTCTTTTTAACTGCACTTGTTTTTTTGTTTGCCATATGTACCTCTTACTTTACTACTACTTGAAAAATTCCTATTATAAGAACTAAAAATCCGATTGCGGCATCGTAAATACCAAAAAGTCTGAGTTTTTTCTCCTTAATGATAAAGATAAGCAGCTTCGATGCCAAAAAGCTGACAGCGGCAGCTATAACCAAGCCTATTACTGCACTGAGAATTGTTATTTTTGTAACTGCTGTGCACAGCTCAATAATACCCATCACAAGCAAAATCATAACAGACATTACAACTGAATATCTGAGTGCATTTTTTTCGTTCATACCAAGAATTACAGATATACAAAAAACCGCACCCATTACCGAGCAGCCTGCTGTCGGAACAGCAAGAAACACAATAACACCGATAATTATCGCCTGTAAAATTCCCGGAACAGGATTAAGCTTTTTATCCATTACACTGCAGGTAACAATTATCAGTGCACCTGTCAGCAGCATACATATACCCTCACCAACAAGATTTTCATTATATGAAACCCTATGGAAAACAGAAAAAATATTGCCGTACTTACCGGCAGGGATGAGATATAATATCATCGGCACAAAGGAAAGCACTGTATAATACATAAACTTTCTTGCAGGCTTGGTATTTTTTAAATCAAGCTGCTTATGAAACAGATCACTCCAGCCGCCTATGAAGTTTTTGAAAAGCATTTTGAACAGCTTAAAAAATGCAATAAATAAACCTATTGCAATACCAATATGTACAACACCTGTCAATTGTGAGCAGGCATTTGTAAATCTCCCCGAAAAGTTATGAAAAATTGCACTGTGACCGCTTTCGCTTATTGGAAGCACCCAGGCTATTGCTTGTCCTATAGCTTGAAAAATTGCTGTTAAAACGGACATAATCTTCTCCCCCATTCATTGCATTATCAAGATAAAAACCATCACGTATATAATCATAAGGATTGCTTGAGCGTGCACAATTGACCGCAGCAGATGCACTATCTTCAGTATAGAAAATATCATCAAGAGAAACTATCGTATAAATCACTGCAAGCCCTCCTCAATTTCTCTGTTAAGAAAATCAAGAGAGTCCGAAAGACCTCCAAGCTCATCAATCAAACCGGATTTAACTGCACCCTCACCATCAAGTACTGTGCCTACATCCATAACAAGCTCACCTGTTTTCATCATAAGCTCACGAAAATCCTCACTGCTGATTTTTGAATTGTTTGAAACAAAATTAACTATTCTATCCTGCATTTTCTCAAAATACGACAGTGTCTGAGGAACACCAAGAACCAAACCATTCATACGAACAGGATGAACAGTCATTGTGGCACTGGGAACAATAAAGCTGCGTTTACAGCTAACTGCCAGAGGAACGCCTATTGAATGCCCGCCGCCAAGCACTAAGGATGCAGTAGGAGTTTTCATTGTAGACAGCAATTCTGCAATTGCAAGACCTGCCTCAACATCACCGCCTACTGTATTAAGAATAATCAGCAGACCCTCTATTTCCTTGCTTTCCTCAATTGCAACAAGCTGAGGAATAACATGCTCATATTTAGTAGTTTTATTTTGACTTGGCAGAATATAATGCCCTTCAACCTGTCCTATAATTGTTAAGCAGTGAATAAAATGACCATCCTTTGAAACCGTAATTGACCCAGTTTCAAAAGAGCTTGTGCTGTTAACCTCAGGCTCAGGACTGCTCTGCTCCTCATTTTCAGCATTTTCGTTCTTAAGTTTTTTATCTTCATTATTTAGCATAACTACACCTCAGTATATTTATGCCCAAACTATTCCATAAT
>JAIDEF010000223.1 GCA_029054965.1 Eubacterium sp. | reverse complement strand
ATTATATATAATATGGGGTAATATTATCTTTTTGAAAATCTTAAATAAAACAAGTCTGGAAGCGGAAAAATATGAATAAAATAACAAAAATTAAATATTATATGGAAGCACTGTGTGTATATAATCTCTGGGAGGACAAGCTGTTCACAGAACTTTTCGAGCTGCTGAACAGTGCTGAGGAATATGTAATCGGTGCGTACAGCAGCTTTTACAAGTGTGTTCTCGCCGCCGGTTCGGTTAAAGAGCATATATCGAAATGTATATTAACTAATGATAACCTGTTCACAAAAGCGGCCTGCGGTGATTTTGCGGATGAAAAAATTATTGAAGCGGCAAGGTCTGACCTTTCAATGCTGGAGGAAATTGCAGGAATAACTGCTGAAGATATAATCAGTAATATCGAAAATAATGAAATCAGGGAAATACTTAATAAACTGCCCAAATTCAAAAGCGGCAGTGCAGTAAGCCCGCTTGATACAAGCTGGATGGACAAAATTGATGATTTAATCAAATATCACCGAATCAACGGCTACGGCAAATTTGCAAAGCACATTGCATTCACCTGGAGAAACGGTGAGCTTTGTCCTGTAACATCAATTGACCCAATAACACTCAGTGATTTAAAAAATTACGAGGTGCAAAGGCAGAAGGTTATTGATAATACAGAAAGCTTTGTTATGGGACATCCGGCAAACAATGTTCTGCTTTACGGCGACAGAGGAACAGGAAAAAGCTCCACGGTTCACGCACTGCTTAACGAATATCACAACCAGGGGCTCAGGATGATTGAAATCCCCAAAAGCACTGTCAGTGAGCTTACCCTCATTCGTGAGGCCATTGCAGATGCACCACTTAAATTCATAATATATATTGATGATTTAAGCTTTGACTCCAATGACAGCTCCTTCAGTGAGCTTAAGGCGGCACTTGAGGGCTCACTGTCAGGAAAGCAGGCTAACACTCTTATTTATGCCACATCAAACAGACGTCACCTTATTAAAGAAAGCTTCAGCGACAGACAGAATGAAATGAATCTTAATGATATTATGCAGGAGCAGTTAAGTCTGTCTGACAGATTTGGTCTGTCAATCACATTTATCAACCCCAACAAGGCTGAATATCTTGACATTGTAAAAAAGATTGCTGCAGACAGAGGGCTCAATGCTGACGAAGAAAAGCTTTGCTTCAAGGCAGAGCAATGGGCAACTCGCCGTGGCGGAAGATCGCCGAGATGTGCAAAACAATTTATCGATTTTGCCGAAAGCTGCATAA
>JAIDEF010000222.1 GCA_029054965.1 Eubacterium sp. | reverse complement strand
TTCGTTACATTAAGACATTATCATTTTCGAATCATACATCTTTTTTCTTGTATTTAAAAAATATTGACAATTCTTATTAGTTTATTTTAAAATATAAGATACGAGCCGACGAGGTAATCGCGTATTGCTTGCAATATGAGGAAAGTCCGAGCAGCGCAGAGCAGGATAACGGCTAACGGCCGCCGAGGGTGACCTTAGGGAAAGTGCAACAGAAATAAACCGCCTGATTTTCAGGTAAGGATGGAAAGGCGAGGTAAGAGCTCACCGAGGGGATGGTAACATCCCTTGCCATGTAAACCCTATCCGCTGCAACATCGACTAAAGGGTTGTTTGCTCGACACATAACTTTGAAGGATGGCTGGAGCGCAGCAGCAATGCTGCGTCGAGATAGATGATTGCCCACGACAGAACTCGGCTTATTGTCGGCTCGCCTTATTTATTAAATTTAACAAATTGAGGTAATATTTATGTTGGTTAATATGCGTGACCTGCTGGCAGATGCCCAGGCAGGTGACTATGCCGTTGGCTCATTTTCCGTTGCGAATATGGAGATGGTGCTTGGTGTGCTGCAGGCTGCAAAGGAGCTGAATGCACCTGTTATTCTGCAGATTGCCGAGGTGAGACTAAAACAGAGTCCCCTGGAGCTTATCGGTCCGTTAATGGTTGCTGCTGCTGAAAATGCAGATACGCCTGTGGCTGTTCATTTTGACCATGGTAAAACTCTTGAAAAGATTTCACAAGCACTTGACCTCGGCTTTACATCAGTTATGTTTGACGGCTCTCATCTTCCTCTTGATGAAAATATTGAGATGACTAAAAAGGTTATTGCTATGGCAGAGGAATATGATGCTTCCGTTGAGGCAGAAATCGGCTGTGTAGGCGGCAGTGAGGATGGCAGTGAGGACATTGCAATAAATTGCACCAAGACTGAGGATGCTGTGCGTTTCGAGGCGGAAACAGGTGTTGATGCACTTGCAATCGCAATCGGCAATGCCCACGGAAATTATAAAAGCACACCAAAGCTCAGATTTGATATTCTTGAAGATGTTGAAAAAAATACCGATCTGCCATTAGTTTTACACGGCGGAACAGGTATTACTCCCGATGATTTTGTTAAGTGCTCACATACAGGTATAAAAAAAATAAATATTGCAACTGCAACCTTTGATATGGTTGAAAACACAGTTTCTAAGTGCTATAATAATGACAGCATAAAAGGTTACTACGATTTGCAGGCTGCTGAGGTGCAGGGTGCTTATGAAAATGCTAAAAAGCACATCCTGATTTTTGGCAGTGACAATAAGGCGTAACTAATTTGAAGAGGTAAAAATTATGAACTATATTACATTTGACATGTCAAAGCCATTGGATTTTATACCGATTGGCAGAATTGCTATTGACTTCAATCCCACAGATATGTATATGCCATTGAGCGAGTCATCAAACTTTAATAAGTATGTTGGCGGTTCACCTGCAAATATTGCTGTAGGTCTTGCTCGTCTTGGCTGTAAGGTTGGTTTTTGCGGCTGTGTGAGCAATGACCAGTTCGGTGATTTTGTTGTTAATTATTTTGATAAAGAGGGTATTGACACAAGCCAGATTACAAGAGCAAAAAATGGTGAGTGCCTTGGATTAACCTTTACTGAAATTCTTTCAAAGGATGAATCATCAATCCTTATGTACCGTGACAATGTTGCAGATTTTTGTATGGCTCCTGAGGATATTAAGGAGGAGTATATTGCATCTGCGAAGGCTATTGTTATCAGTGGTACAGCACTTGCTAAATCACCTTCACGTGAGGCTTGCCTTAAAGCAATGATGCTTGCTAAAAAGAATAATGTAAGAATTATTTTTGATATTGATTATCGTGAATACACATGGACATCAAAGGATGAAATTGCTGTTTATTACAGCCTTGTTGCACAGAATGCCGATATTATTATGGGCTCACGTGAGGAGTTTGACTTGACTGAGGGTATTGTCGGTGTTAAGGACAGCGACCCTGAATCTGCTAAATATTGGCAGTCATTCGGCGCTTCAATTTGTGTAATTAAGCACGGTAAAGAGGGCTCAACTGCATATACTAATGATGGTCGTTTCTATTCAATCAAGCCATTCCCTGCTGTTAAGCTCAAGGGCTTCGGCGGCGGCGACGGCTATGGCTCATCATTCCTTTACAGCCTGCTTCAGGGTAAGGAAATTATTGAGTGCCTTGAGTTTGGTTCGGCCTCAGCGTCAATTCTTATCTCTGCTCATTCCTGCTCAGATGCTATGCCTTCTGCAAAGCAGGTTGAAGATTTTATAAAGAAGAGCAAGGAAGAATACGGCGAAATGGTTGCAAGAGTTTAAATTGATTTAATAAAGATTTAACATTAATTTAATAGACAGATGGCTATTTTACATATTGACTTTTTTACCATTTTATGGTATAATATATGTTGTTCGAGGGAGTAGTTCCACACAGCATTTACATAGTGTGAGCTAAATCAACAGCATGCCTTTTTGGCTGGTTTAGTTTTAAAGAATGAGACTCGTACATAGTGTAATACTATGTAC
>JAIDEF010000221.1 GCA_029054965.1 Eubacterium sp. | reverse complement strand
CTATAATTCATAGTGATGGATTTTGTTTTCGATGAGGTGAATTTAGTGACAAAAAAAATAAGAGCAATAACCATCAGCTCTATATTATTAATAATTATCTGTGCTTGCTGTGCACTGACCGTTGTTAACGGAAAAAGCATTGATGCTGTTGAAAGTGCCAATATGGAGGCAAATTCCTCAGATTCAATTACTGTTAAATGGAAAAGGGTAAAGAATGCCGAGGGATATAGAATTTATCTTAAAAACAGTGAAACTGATGAGTATGAGCTGTTTAAGGAAATTGAAGGCGAAAATACCCTGTCATATGAATTTGACGAGCTTGGCGGAGGAACAGTTTATGATATTGAGGTCACCGCATTCAAGCATTTCAATAAAAAGCTTTATGAAAGCGAGAAGGCACAGTCTTTAACCATATATACATTGCCTGATAAACCAAATCAGAATACCTCCTCACCCAAAGAGGGGATTTTATCTGTAAAATGGGAAGAGGTTAAAAATGCCGCAGGCTATGAGGTAGAGTTTTCAAAAGATAATGAATTCAAGGATAAATCAACTGAGAATATAGATGATGGCAAAACTTCTTCATTTAAGCTTGAAGGCTTAACTCCTAAGGATGTTTATTATACACATATCAGAGCATATGTTGAAATTGACGGTAACAAGGTATATGGCGAATGGAGTGATACTTCAGAAACCGAGATTAAAGAAAAATTTGTAATGGGTGCGGATATTGACCCTAAAAAGCCGATTGTTGCACTATCCTTCGATGATGGTCCCGGTTATCCTTATGACGGAAATGCTTCAACAACTGCTCAGATTCTTGATATTCTCGAAGAATATGGTGCAAGGGCAACCTTCTTTATGTGCGGCTCAAGAGTTGATAAATCAAATGTTGAGTGCCTGAAAAGGGAAATTGAGCTTGGCTGTGAGCTTGGAAACCATACCTTTGATCATAAGCATTATGGCAAGCAGGTAACAAAAGCTGATATAAGCAAATGCAGTGAAAGAATCAAGGAAAAATGTGGAAAGGCACCCACAATTTTCAGATGCCCCGGCGGAATGATTACATCTGTGATGAAAGAGCAGTGCAAAAAAGAGGGAATGCCGATTGCTTACTGGTCTGTTGATACAGAGGATTGGAAATCAAAAAATCCGGATAAGATTTATGATGCAGTCAACAAGCAGGTTTATGATGGTGCAATAATTCTTATGCATGATATTTACCCGTCTACTGTTGAAGCTGTGAAAAAAATAGTTCCTAAGCTCATTGAAGA
This sequence comes from Eubacterium sp., assembly GCA_029054965.1. Classification (GTDB taxonomy): domain Bacteria; phylum Bacillota; class Clostridia; order Oscillospirales; family Acutalibacteraceae; genus Eubacterium_R. The sequence goes on along the minus strand of JAIDEF010000221.1, from coordinate 503 downwards.
TGGTTATCAGATTGTTGGTGTGAGTGAGATGCTTGCCGTTAAGAATGGTGAAATGCCTACTCCGGGAGAGCAGTATGTTGACTATAAAACAATTAATAACAATACCTGATAATATAAAAAGATTAAGACCTGCGAACATTGTGTTGTTCGCAGGTCTTTTATTTTATCTTTAATATTTATATTTATAATACTGCTTTTAAAAACTGCTGTAGTCTTGCATCCTTCGGAGCAGTGAATAGCTCTTCGGGAGGAGCTTCCTCAACTATATAGCCGCCATCCATAAACAGGACCTTGTCGGCAACCTCACGTGCAAAGCCCATTTCATGTGTAACAACAACCATTGTCATACCTTCTTTTGCAAGATCCTTCATTACCTGAAGAACCTCGCCCACCATTTCAGGGTCAAGGGCAGAGGTTGGCTCGTCAAAAAGCATAACCTTTGGATTCATAGCAAGAGAACGTACAATAGCTGCTCTCTGCTTCTGACCGCCTGATAACTGTGA
>JAIDEF010000220.1 GCA_029054965.1 Eubacterium sp. | reverse complement strand
ATCTTATACAGTAAAAGGTGTGACTTTATCAGCGTCAATACTGATTGCAGTTATACCTGTGCTTTATCTGTTTTTCGGCAGCGTGAGTGTTTTGAGTGTTGTACTCAATTTGATAATCGAACCCCTGATAACTGTGCTGATTATTGCAGTAATCGTTTTCTGCTTAATTTACGGAGTGCCGTATTTAACCGATTTTATGGCATTTTCTATTAATATTGTATCTGATATTCTTATAAAAATTATTGATTTTACTGCAAAGCATATGTCATTTCTTTTTCTCGATATTTCAGGCGAAATATTTGGTGTTTCAATGTGTGCAGTTTTTGTGCTTGCAGGCATTATGCTTTTGGTTAAAGGACGGGTTATGATAAAGCAACTGTCCGCTTTTATCTGTATTGTAACGGTTATTTCATCCCTTGTATTCTGTTATCAGCAGAATACTACCGTAAATGTTTATATAAGCAGATATGGTGCTGTTATGGTCTATGATAAAAACGCAGCAGTCATTATCGGTCTTGATAACCGCTATGACAAGTATTATGCTGAAGGAATTGCTGATAACCGTGATACTGTTTATATTGACAGCGCTTTATATGAATCTGTTGATTTAACAAATAGCGGTAATAAATATAAAGTAAGTGATAAAATTGCTGTTTCGTATGAAGGAGAAATAATAACTGTCAATTCATTTGATAAAGTCTTTAAAATCTATCCTGCCTGTGTTATAATAGGAAATAATAAATTCAGCCGAACACTTAGTGAGAATTTCTATGATGCAGCGTCAACAGAAATAACCTTCAGTGAAAATTCACAGTTGGTTGTAAGGAGGGGAACAGATGGCTAAGCTGAACGAACAGGGAATTAAGGAACAGATTAAAACATCTTCATTTTTCAACGCATATTTAATCTATGGCGAGGAGAGCTATCTTAAGGACTTCTATATTTCCCAGATAATAAAAAAGGTTATTGATCCTGCATTTGATTCCTTTAATCTTCATCGCTTTGAGGGTAAGGATACAAGCCTTGACGATATTATCAAGGATGCTCAGATGCTGCCTATGATGAGTGATTACAATCTGGTATATGTCCGTGATTATCCTGTTGAAAAATCAAAAAATGATATGGCTCTCATCAAGGAATTTTTAGATGACGTGCCGGATACTACTATATTTATTCTCTGCTATGATTCACTTGCAGTTGATACAAAATCCTCTGCGTTCAGAAAGCTGGTAACTTATTTTGATAATGCCGGTGCAGTTGTTAATATGGAAAAAAGGAGTGAACGGGAGGTTGCAAAGCTTCTTGCAGCAGGTGCTAAGCGAAGAAAAGCGACACTCAGCACCGATGATGCACAATATCTTATTTCTGTTTCGGGAAATGATATGACCATACTTCTTAACGAGCTGGACAAGCTTTGTGGATTTGCTCAGGGTGGTGTTATTACAAAAGAAATTATAGATAATATGGCAACAAAATGCCTTCAGGCAAAAATATATGATTTATCAAAGGCTGTTGTAAGCGGTAATTCTCAGCTTGCTTATAATGTGCTTGACGGTCTTTTTTATATGAAAGAGGACCCTATTCGAATATCTTCAATAATTATCGGTGTTTATGTTGATATGTACCGTGTCAAGTGTGCAAAAACAGCAGGTCACTCATACAGTGATGTTGCAAAGCATTTTAATTATAAAAACAGAGAATTTGCTTTGCGCAATGCCTCAAGGGATTGTGCAGATATGTCAGAGCAGCAGCTCAGAGCATCACTTGATGTTATTGCCGATACCGATGTTAAGCTTAAAAGCACAGCTATTGACAAGCGTTTACTGCTTGAGGAGCTTGTTATTAAGCTTTTAATGATTGCGAGGGAAAACAGTTATGCTTAAAATAAAAGAGGCTGTTATTGTTGAGGGCAGATATGATAAGCTTAAGCTGAGCAATATTCTTGATACTATGATTGTTGAAACCAATGGTTTCGGTATATATAATGATAAAGCTAAGCTTCGGTTTATTAAAAAGCTTGCGGCTGAGCGTGGAATAATTGTTCTTACTGACAGTGACCACAGTGGCTTTCAAATAAGAAATTATCTATCCTCGGGTGTGCCTAAGGATAAAATAAAGCATATTTATATCCCGGATATTTACGGCAAGGAAAAAAGAAAAAAAGAACCCTCCAAGGAAGGTAAGCTTGGTGTTGAGGGTATGAGTGAAAAACTATTGCTTGAACTGTTTAATAAAGCTGAAATTAACAGTGAAAATGTTGTGTTAGAAAATCCTGTAACTAATTTTGACCTTTATGATATGGGATTTTCAGGTACTCCTAACGCTAAAGCTAAAAAGAAAAAATTACTGATGGCACTGGATTTACCTGAGTTTCTTTCAACAAATTCATTGCTGTCATATATTAATTCTGCTATGAGCAGGGATGATTTTGAATCACTTGTAAGCAGTCTTTAATATTACAATATTGAAAGCTAATTGTAAGAAAAACTTAAGAAATTCTTTATAATCATTTGCTATAATTCTTTCAGAGGTGATAAGGTGAATATATTAGTAGTTGATGATGAAAAGGAAATTGCTGATTTGGTAGCCTTGATTTTAAAAAATCAAGGCTATAATGTATATAAATGCTACAGCTCTGCCAAGGCACTTGAATGTATTGAAAATACTGTTCTTGATATGGCAATACTGGATGTTATGCTGCCCGAAATTGATGGTCTTGAGATATTGAAAAAAATAAGAGAAAGATATACTTATCCGGTTATTCTGTTAACAGCTAAGGTTGAAACCAATGATAAAATTGCAGGACTTTCGTTTGGTGCCGATGATTATATCACAAAGCCCTTTGAGCCCATTGAACTTTTGTACAGAGTCAAAGCACAGCTAAGAAGATATACAGATTATGATGCAATTAATAACAAGGATACTTATAGTTATGGCGGTCTGTATCTTAATAAAAATGAGCATATCTGTAATCTTTATGATAAGAGAATAGATTTAACGCCGACTGAGTTTAAAATACTTTGGCATCTTTGTGAAAACTCCGGTACCGTTGTTTCGGCTGAGGAGATTTTTGAAAAGGTATGGAAAGAGAAATATCTTGACTGTAACAATACTGTTATGGTGCATATAAGAAGAATCAGGGAAAAGCTGGGTGAGCCTGCGAAAAATCCAAAGTATATCAAAACCGTGTGGGGAGTTGGATATAAGGTTGAGAAGGGATAAAACAAATTTTAAGAGTAAGCTGATTATAAAATTCTTTGTTGAAACAGCCGCCTTTACCGTGCTTTATATTCCTGTGCTGTTGATATTGAATTCTTATTATCAGGATTATTATGGTAATCTGGAGGAAGTTGACAAAAGCACAGCCCAATACGTATCTTCATACAGTGTGCTCTGGTTTATTGTTTTTTATTTTGCAATGCTTCTTGTAATTGCTGCTGTAAATATCTATAAAGCAGGTAGCTATATCGATAAAAGCTACAGGACAATAAATAATTTCACACTTGATGAGCGTGAAAAAATCAGCTATCCTAAAATTATGGACAGCTTTAAGCTTAAAGCGCTTGAGGTTGAAAATGAGCTTTTGTTTAAAGAACGTGCCGCAAGAGAAGCTGAGGAAAAGAAAAATGACCTTGTGGTTTATCTGGCTCATGATTTAAAAACTCCGCTTACTTCAATCATAGGCTATCTTACTCTTCTGGAGGAAAATCCCGATCTGCCTGTTGAGTATAAAGCGAGATATACACATATCACTCTTGATAAGGCATATCGTCTTGAACAACTTATAAATGAGCTGTTTGACATAACGAGATTTAACCTGCAGGCAGTAGCTCTTGAGCATAACAGAATAAATCTGTCGCTTTTGCTTCAACAGATTGTTGAAGAATTTTATCCATCCTTTAAACAGAAAAATATTACTGTTGAGGCACAGATTGATTCAAAAATTATGCTCGTAGGTGATGCAGACAAGCTTGCAAGGGTTTTTGATAATCTGATAAGAAATGCTGTCAGCTACAGCTATGATAATACTGTGTTGAAGATTTTTGCGAATGCTGATGAAAAGTATGCCCATATATGTGTAAGAAATATAGGTGACCAGATACCGGAAGAAAAGCTGCAGATTATTTTTGAAAAATTTTTCAGAGCAGATAATTCAAGAGGTACTCAGAATGGCGGAGCAGGACTCGGTCTTGCAATAGCCCGTGAAATAGTTGAGCTTCATAATGGTGTTATAAAAGCCTTTAGCTGTAAGGATTATACCGATTTTCTTGTAACACTGCCATTAAATGTTTAAGAAATCTTAAGATGATTTTAATAATGTCTATATGTATTCTTTATCCTCCTGTTGTATAATGGCTTACATCAGGAGGAGATTTATTTATGAAGAGAAAAACAAGGCAAAATTTAATTTTCTGCATAGTAATTATACTTGTTATTGCAGTGTCATTTTTTATAACATATAAGTCGGTTCACAACAACAGCGGTGAAGCTGAAACTCAGCTTCAGGTTACTGCAGGTCAGAAGGTAATAGATGATGTACAAAAATACGCTTCTGCTCACGGCTATTCAATGAGTGACTATCCTGCAAGACTGCTGACTCTGCTTGAGAACCATCCCGACAGTGCAGATTTTGTTATGGAGTATCCGAAATATAAGGATAAAACCTCGCAGCCGAATATGAAGGAATATAAAAAATGCAGTAGTGTACCTCTTTTTATTCAGTGGGATCAGCGCTGGGGATACGCAGCGTACGGTGACGGTATTGTGGGACTTGACGGCTGCGGACCAACCTGCCTGTCTATGTGTGCTGTATATTATTTACAGGATACCAAGCTTTCACCTGATTATGTCGCTGACTACGCTTACAGAAAAGGCTATTATAAAAATGGTGTAGGCTCAACCTGGGATCTATTCACCAAGGGCGGAACAAAGCTTGGCTTGACAGTGAAAGAGCTTCCGCTGGATGAAACAGTTATGAAAAATGCACTGCAGCAGGGAGATTCAATTATATTGTCACTCGGTGAAGGTGATTTTACAACAAAGGGTCATTTTATTGTTGTGACAGGATATACCAATGAGGGATTTAAGGTTAATGATCCCAACAGCTACAAAAATTCCGAGAAGCTTTGGACATATGAACGTCTTTCACCTCAAATCAAAAATTTATGGTCAGTGAATAAATAATGACTGAATAACTAAAAAAGAGAGGTTTTATGACCTCTCTTTACTAATATATAATATTTATAATATTACAATTTTACTTCTCTGCTCCGTTCCGCAGGGCAGGGGCTTTTTATATCCCAAATTATAAAGGTCTGTGCAGCGGCATTCAAGCTCAAATAATTTTTTGCCATATTCATTGAGTTCTTCAATGTCACTGTATCGGCTTATAATAGGCAAATCGGCACTTTTTTTCATTTTAGCAAGAATTTCCTGTCCCTTGCTGTTAAAGCCTAATATCCTGATGTACGGTGCCTTCTCAGTGTACGCTTTGCTGATGTCTAAATATGCCTTTAGAATAATTCTTCTTATTCTTGAATGGGTATAGCGTTTTGTTTTTATATTATCATAAAGCGCTTCAAGTGAGGTTGAAACCCTGACCATATCAACAATTCTGTTTTCAAGCCCTTCTGTTACATCCTCAATCTTTAAAAAATCATTTGCTGTCATACATCTTAGCTTTGCGAGAACGGCTGTTTCGCAGTTTTTCATAGAGCAGATTTCATCTTCGGTTAGCTTCTTTCTTATTTCAGATGCACTGAATTTTTCATCGTCACTGTCATGACCCTTTCCGATTCTTTTTACAGCAGTGCAGGGAAGCTTTGCTGATTTTAAATATTCAATTGCTAAAATATTGTTCGGTGTATCCAAAATATCTGAGCTTATAACCATTTTTCTGGCAGCAGGATAGGATATGCCCTTTTTCATTTCTGCTTTTATTTGTTGTTCGTTTTCTGTTATCTCATACGCAATTCTTTTTAGTTTGCCGATATCATCACATTCAGCACCGAAAGCAATTCTGTCAACTGCATTTGCTGCCTCGAGCAATTCTACACCTGCCCTTGCAAAGCCCTCGGCTGATCTGAGAGAATATGCACAGGGTAGTTCAATAACTAAATCAGCACCGTTTTCAAGTGCTGATTTTGCACGTGTGAATTTATCATAAACAGCAAATTCTCCGCGCTGAACGAAGTTGCCGCTCATAACACAGACAACACCGTCATTTTCATTTTTTACACTGTCAATAAGATATTTATGCCCTGCGTGAAAGGGATTAAACTCGCAAATTATTCCTGTTATCATATTTTTTACCTAAAAGTCCTTGACAATATTATATATAATATATTATTATAATACTAAATTAATATATTAAATTCAATATGCGGAGGAAATATTTTGAAAATTTTAGTTATTAATTGCGGAAGCTCATCCCTTAAATATCAGCTTATGGATATGGAGAATGAGTCTGTTCTCTGCAAGGGCGCTATTGAGCGTATCGGTCTTGAAATCAAGGGTGGAGAAGAAAATGTTATTATTAAGGTGAATGATGAAAGGTTCACATATGATAAGGAATTACCAACACATACCGATGCATTTAATGAGGTTAAGTTCATTCTTTCAGAGGGTGAGCATAAGGTTATCGACTCTTTTGATGAGATTGATGCTATCGGTCACCGTTTTGTTCAGGGCGGCGATAAGTACACCAAGAGTGTTCTTATTGATGCTGAGGTTGAAAGGGTTGTAGAGGAGCTGTCACCTCTCGCACCGCTTCACAATCCTGCTAATCTTCAGGGCTATCGTGCTTGCCGAGATGTTGTTGGTGAGTCAGTACCTCAGGTTGCTGTTTTTGATACAGCCTTCCACAGCACTATGCCTGCTAAGGCTTATATGTATGCAGTGCCTTATGAGTATTATGAAAAGTATGGTGTTCGCCGTTACGGCTTCCACGGTACTTCACACAAGTTTGTTTCTCACAGAGTTGCAGACAGAATCGGCAAGGATATCAAGGAGTTAAAGATTATTACATGTCACCTCGGCAACGGCTCATCAATTGCCGCTGTTAAAAATGGTAAGGTTATTGATACCTCAATGGGCTTTACTCCGCTTGACGGCTTTATGATGGGTACACGCTCAGGCGGTGTTGATCCTTCAGTTGTTACATTTATTATGAAAAAGCTTGGATTGACTCCTGATGATATGGATGCAGTTCTTAACAAAAAATCAGGTGTTAACGCTATTTCAGGTGTTTCATCCGATGACAGAGATATATGTGCTGCTCAGGCAAGAGGTAATTCAAGAGCTATCCTTGCTCACGAAATGCAGGCATATGAAATTGCCAAGTACATCGGTTCTTATGCTGCTGCTATGAATGGTGTTGACGCTATCGTATTTACAGGCGGTATCGGCGAAAACGGCGTTTGGCTGCGTTCAAAGATTTGTTCATATCTCGGTTATCTTGGTGTTGAGATTAATGAGAACATTAATGAAAAAACACAGAAGGGTGCTGAGGCAGAGCTTACAGAGCCATCTGATAAGGTAAGAGTTTTCATTCTTGCTACTGATGAAGAGCTTACAATTGCACGCGATACTGCTGAAATTGTAGCTGCATTATAATTTGCTATAGGTATATTTTTCATACAATTTCAAAAGAAGGAGGAGTTTTCAATGCCGGAGATTAAGTACGAAATCACAGAGCATCTTGGCGTTATTTCCGAAACCACAAGAGGCTGGACCAGAGAAGTTAATATGATTTCCTGGAACGGACGTGAGCCGAAGATTGATGTTCGTGACTGGTCACCCGATCATTCAAAAATGAGTAAGGGTCTTACATTTACCGTTGAAGAGGTTAAAGAACTTACAAAGCTTATTGAAAAGCTTTAATAAAAGATTTTTAAGGGCAACTCTCTGTTGCCCTTAGACTTTTGTTTAAGATAGTTAACTTTTTTCAGCAATATGAGTTAAATAACGATTTAAAATCGAGGTATATATATTATGGAATGGACTTCATTAAATGATTTAAGAGAAAAATATTTATCCTTTTTTGAGAGCAAGGGTCATCTCAGACTGCCAAGCTTTTCATTAGTTCCTAATGGGGACAAGAGCCTTCTGCTTATAAATTCAGGTATGGCTCCTATGAAGAAATATTTTACAGGCGAGGTAACACCTCCGAGAAACAGAGTTACAACCTGTCAGAAGTGTATCCGCACTCCGGACATTGAAAATGTGGGCAAAACTGCACGCCACGGCACTTTCTTTGAAATGCTTGGTAATTTTTCATTTGGTGATTACTTTAAAAAAGAGGCTACTGCCTGGGCTTGGGAGTTTTGCACCAAGGTGCTTGAAATGCCTGTTGATAAGCTCTATATCACTATTTATGAGAATGATGACGAAGCTTTTGAAATATGGACAAAGCAGAACGGTGTTGCACCTGACCATATCGTAAGACTTGGCAAGGAAGATAATTTCTGGGAGCACGGCTCAGGTCCATGCGGTCCTTGTTCTGAAATTCATTTTGACCGTGGTGAAAAATATGGCTGCGGTAAGCCTGACTGCGGTCCCGGCTGTGAATGTGACAGATATGTTGAATTCTGGAACAATGTTTTCACTCAGTTTGATAATGACGGTAATAATAACTATACACCTCTTGATCATCCTAACATTGATACAGGTATGGGACTTGAAAGACTTGCCTGCATAATGCAGGATGTTGACAATATCTTCGAGGTTGACACTGTTCAGAATATTATGAAAAAAATCAGTGAAATTGCTGATGTTCGTTATCACGATGATGAAAAGAACGATGTTTCGCTTCGTGTTATTACCGACCATATCCGTTCATCAACCTTTATGATTGGTGATGGTGTTATTCCGTCTAATAACGGAAGAGGTTATGTTCTTCGCCGTTTAATCAGGCGTGCATGCCGTCACGGCAGACTTCTTGGTGTCAATGAACCTTTCCTTTATAAGGTATGCGATACTGTAATTGCCGAAAATGAGTTTGCTTATCCCGAGCTTAAGGATAAGGCAGAGCTTATTAAAAAGGTTATTCTTGCTGAAGAGGAAAGCTTTGGCAAAACAATTGATGCCGGATTAGCACTTCTTGATGAATATATTTCAAATATGGATGGCAAGGTGTTCTCAGGTGAGGATGCATTTAAGCTTAATGATACCTATGGTTTTCCTCTCGATTTAACTAAGGATATTCTTGAAGAAAAGGGAATTATTGTTGACGAGGACAAGTTTAATGCACTGCTTGCTAATCAGAAGGCTACTGCTCGTGCTGCACGTAAGGATGCCGGTGCGGATGCTTGGAAGGGCGATTCAGTTAAGATTGAGGTTGATAAAACTGATTTTGTAGGCTACACTGATTTTGAATGCAGTGCTAAGGTCGTTGCAATTGTTAATTCTGAGGGTGAGCTTGTTGATATGCTTGGTGCTGATGAGCAGGGTGTTGTTGTTATTGATAAAACACCGTTTTATGCACTGTCAGGCGGACAGGTAGGTGACAGCGGTATACTAAAGAAGGATGATGGCAATGTGTTTACCGTTGCTGATACAACGAAGAATGCTGATGAGATTTACCTCCATAATGGTTCTGTTGCAAGGGGTATTATCAGTGTAGGTGATACTGTTACTGCAGGTATTAATGAAAACAGACGTAAGTCTATTATGAAAAATCATACTGCGGCCCATTTGCTTCAGGCAGCACTGCGTGAGGTGCTTGGCACACACGTTGAGCAGGCTGGACAGCTTGTTAATGAATATGAAGTTCGTTTTGACTTTACTCATTTTAATCCTATGACAGCAGATGAGCTTGCAAAAACAGAGCTGCTTGTAAATAACTTCATTATGAATGCTATTGCGGTTGAAATGAAGGAAATGCCAATTGAAGAAGCTAAGAAAATGGGCGCAATGATGCTCTTTGGTGAAAAGTATGGCGATATCGTTCGTGTTGTTAAGGCGGGTGACTTTTCAACAGAATTCTGCGGCGGTACTCACGTTTCTAACAGCGGCGAGCTTGGATTGTTTAAAATTATTTCCGAATCATCTGTTGCTGCGGGTGTACGAAGAATTACTGCACTTACAGGTATGAATTTACTTGCATATCTTAATCACAGTGAAAATATGGTTAAGCTCGTTGCTGCAGCTCTAAAGACTGCTGATAATGAAATCAGCGAAAAAGCCTCTGCCGTTATTGCAGAGCTCAGAGATAAAGACAGGGAAATCCAAAAGCTGAATGCTGAGCTTACAAAGCTGAAGAGTGCAGATATGTTCTCAAAGCCTGTGGATATTGACGGTCTTGAGGTTTATACAGCTAAGGTTGAGGGAACAACACCTGATGCACTTCGCTCAATGGGTGACGATTTAAAGGCGAAAGGTGATAATATTGTAGCAGTTGTAGCAGGTGTTAACGGCGATAAGGCTAACCTTGTTGCTGTGTGTGGTAAGGATGCAATTGCGAAAGGTGTTAAAGCAGGTGACCTTGTTCGTGAAATTGCTAAGCTTGCAGGCGGCGGCGGTGGCGGTCGTCCTGATTCAGCTATGGCAGGAGCTAAGGATTTGTCCAAGCTTGATACCGCAATTGCTGCAGTAGCAGATACTGTAAAATCTTTGATGAAATAACAGAGGTGTAATAATATGTGCATATTTTGTGAAATCATTGCAGGTAATATCCCATCAACTAAGGTTTATGAGGATGATATGATTTTAGCATTCAAGGATATTAATCCTGTTGCGCCTGTTCACATCATAGTTGTTCCTAAGGAGCATATTGAGAGTGCTGCAGATGTTAATGAAAGCAACAGTAAATTTGTTTCTCATATATTTGAAAAAATCCCTGAGATTGCAAAAACTCAGGGTATAGAGTCCTACAGAATTATTAACAACTGCGGTGAGGATGCAGGTCAGACAGTTA
>JAIDEF010000022.1 GCA_029054965.1 Eubacterium sp. | reverse complement strand
ACGGCAGAACTGAACCGAGTGAGCCGATTATGTTGCTGAATGAAAGTGCTTTAACTCTCTTTTTGTCCTCAGGGAATACAAGCGGAGCAAGTCCCTGATAAGGAATATCAAGTGCCGTGTAAACAGTATAATAAACAAGATACGCAATAATAGCATAAATAAAGTTACCTTTCTGACCGAAATTAACCGGTGCAAAAAGCAAGGCAGTTGCTAAAATTACAGGTACTGTCATCCATAATATGTATGGTCGGCATTTACCCATTTTTGTATGTGTTTTATCAACAATCATTCCCATTAAAGGGTCGTTGACTGCATCCCATATTCTTGTGGCGGATAATATAATGCTTGTCATTGCAAGTGACAACCCAAGAACATCTGTAAAATAAAGATTGAGTGCTGTTCCAATAATTCCGTAAATCGTGCTTGTTCCAAACGGAATCAAGGAAAAGGCAAGAATTTCTTTTGTGGTTTTGTCTTTTAAATTCGTTTTCATACTTTTACTCCTTTTCAGACCAAATCAGGTCACCATTATCATATACTCTGACATAATCCACAACAAAATCAGACGGAAGTTTGTTGTTTTTATTGTCAATTTTTCCGCATCCGAGCCAAAGCCAACGGCTTGCCTCCGGTTTATCATTCTTCATATTTCCGTTTATTTCAGTGCTTATATCCATAAACACAGGATATGCACTGATTAAATCAGGATTGGTAACTTCCCACAATAATTTATTATCATAATAGAATTTAAGGCTATCCTTTTTCCAATCAAGAGCATATGTATGATAATCGTCATACATATCATCAAGCTTTGTTATTTTCTTTTTACTGCTTTTATAACCGTCATAATGCAATGTGTTCTGCACTTTATAAGGCAAGGCTGATTCAAAAATATCTATTTCACAGCCATCCTGTGCCTTTTGTTCCATATTGCTGATATTATCAGGCATAAGCCAGAATGCAGACCATGCACCTCTGACATTATCAACCTTGCATCTTATCTCATAATATCCATAGGTGCTTCGCATATTAGACCAGCTTAATTCACCTGTATAATAACCGGAATCATCACCATTGTCTTTATATTCTGTTCTGATGATAAGATTTCCGTTTTCAGTGAAAACCTGCTCATCACTCCAATATCCGCCTTTGCGTGGAGTAAACTCTGAAGCCGCCCAGATATTTTCATCGTATCCATTTTCAAATTCTTCGGAAAATGAAAGTTTGTATTCTTGCGGCAACTCAAATGTTTCAGTTTGATTTTTTGAGCAGCCACTAAGCGCAGAGCAGCTGAAAACAGATATTACAACAAACAATATTACAATTATTTTTTTCATAACTAAATGCCTGTTTGGGTTACTCATTTTTCTTCCTCTGCTTTCTTAAAAAATCCATATTTGTTTATTAACGATATAAAACCTGTGATTATGCTATTATCATAATCGTCTGATATTTCAAATCTCGGCACGGCATAGTAGGGCAAGCCCGCAACTGCTTTAT
>JAIDEF010000219.1 GCA_029054965.1 Eubacterium sp. | reverse complement strand
ACTGCTGAGCCGATAACGCCCGAAACATTAGGACCCATAGCATGCATAAGCAGGAAGTTTGAAGGATTTTCCCTCTGTCCTTCCTTCTGTGCAACACGTGCTGCCATTGGAACAGCAGATACACCTGCTGCACCGATAAGCGGATTAACCTTGCCTTTAGTTAAGATATACATCAGCTTACCAAACAGTACACCACAAGCAGTACCAAGAGCAAATGCAATAAGTCCAAGAAGAATAACACCGCCTGTTTTCAGTGTTAAGAATGATTCGGCAGATGTTGTGGCACCTACTGAAATACCAAGCATAATTGTAACGATATTCATAAGCTCATTCTGAGCTGCTTTAGCAATACGCTCTGTTCTGCCGCTTTCCTTAAGCAGATTACCAAGCTTAAGCATACCAACCAAGGTAGCTGCATCAGGTAACAAGAGTGAAACTACAACAGTAACTAAAATCGGGAACAAAATCTTTTCCATCTTTGAAACAGGACGAAGATTTCCCATAACTACCGAGCGTTCCTTTTTCGTTGTCAATGCTCTCATAATCGGTGGCTGAATAACAGGAACAAGCGCCATATAGGAATAAGCAGCAACGGCTATCGTACTCAGCATTGTAGGAGCTAAAATCGACGTAACAAATATAGCCGTTGGTCCGTCAGCACCGCCGATGATAGCAATTGAGCCAGCTTCATTCGGAGCAAAGCCCAGGATAATAGCACCAACATAAGTAAAGAAAATACCGAACTGTGCTGCAGCACCTAAAATAAAGCTTTTAGGATTTGCAATAAGAGGACCGAAATCGGTCATAGCACCTATACCGAGGAAGATTAGTGGTGGGTAAATACCGGCTTTAACACCAAAGTAAAGGAAATCCATTAATCCCGGAGTAGCACCTACAAATTCACCGCGTCCTGCAATCAAATCCCTGAAACCATCAAGATCATGATACTGAACTGCAAGGTTTGCACCCGGTATATTGGCAAGAAGCATACCGAATGCAATCGGTATCATTAGAAGAGGCTCAAAGCCTTTTTTTATTCCAAGATAAAGGAATACAAATGATATAATTATCATTACTAAGTTCTTTACACCTTCTGCTGTAAAGAAAAAAGCATAACCTGAATTTGAGAAGATACTAACGATTACTTCCCAAACACCCTGAAGTATTTCCATTATTTATCTCCTCCTTTAGAATGGTCTTGTATTGTCAATATTGGCAGCCTGTGCCCAAGGATTTCTGCCGCTGACTTTTTTCTTTTTTATTGAGCGAACAACAACTCCAGTGCCTTCGCTTGCAACAATTGCTGCAGTAATAGCTGCTACAACCTCACCGCTTATGCCCTGCTCCACAACAGGTGTCGGTGCAGGAGCAACAGTATTTTCAACTGTTTGCTTCGGTACATCGCTTAAAGCAGCAGCTTCAGCAGACTCGCCATTTTTCTCAGCTAACTTAGCAGCCTTCTTTGCTGCTCTCTTAGCTTGTCTTTCAGCCTTGCGAATTGCTCGCTTTTCCTCAGATTTTCTTGTTGCAGCATCAATCTTAGGTGCAATTTTTCCGAAAAGCTCAAATACTCCAATAAGTAAAAATAAAACGCCGACAACAATTAAAATTCCGGATACAACAACAGTGGTTGTAAACAATCCACTATCATCAGCGACTAACATTAAAATCGGACTCACCACAAATTCCCCCATTTTAAAATAGATTATTAGTATTATAAAACATATTACATAGGATTTCAACGATAAATTATATTTTTTTTATTTCTGTCATTTTATATAAAATTACTTGATTTATTTGGAAAATAGTATATAATATTGTTA
>JAIDEF010000218.1 GCA_029054965.1 Eubacterium sp. | reverse complement strand
TGATGGTATAACGCATTCAACCTTAACCAAACAGTTAAGAGAGCTGGAGGATGATGGCCTGATAATAAGAACTGCTTATTCAGAAGTTCCGCCGAGAGTTGAGTATACTCTCTCTCCTTTAGGAGAAAGTTTTATTCCTATTCTTGAAATTATGCAAAGCTGGAGTAATGAGAATTTATAAGGATTAAAGTACTGATATCATAATCACAGTGCTTTAATCCTTTTATATAAGTTAGAAAAGAAAATAATTTTTAAATTACTTGTAACAAAATGTTGGAATATTTGTACTTATATTATGTAAGAAGGAGGTAGAAGGATGAATGAAAAGGAACTTGTTCTAATGGCGAAGGATGGAAATGTTAAGGCCTTTTGCATATTGTATGATAAATACAAGAAGAAACTTTACAATTATGCATACTATAAGCTGGGAAATGCAGAGGATGCAGAGGACGTTGTTCAGGACTGTGTAATGACGGCCTTTGAGAGTATTAATCAGCTTAAAAAGGCAGATTCCTTCCAACCATGGATTTTCAGAATTTTGTATTGCGGCTGCACTGTAATGATTAAAGAGCAGATGCAAAAAAGAAATATTGACAATATTGATGATTGCAGAAATATTTCTTCGATTGAAAATGAAATTACCATTGAACGTGAGGAGCTTAAGGCTGCTCTTGATATACTCAGTGAGGACGAGAAGAACATTGTTCTTCTATCCGTTGTTGCAGGACTGCAGAGCAAGGAAATTGCCAAAATCAGCGGGTATTCCGCAGGTAATGTTCGGCAGAAGCTCAGCAGAAGTCTTACAAAGATGAAAAGATATTTGGATTAAAGGAGGGTTGGATGATGAGAAATAATGATTTTGATTTTATTAAAGATAAATTTGATTGTTGTGAAAACGACCTGCCTGAAGGTCTTGAAACCAATATGATTGAATATAAAATTTTAAATGACAAAAAGCATAGGGTTATTAAGTTTGAACAAAAGAAAAATTATAAGCCAATGTTAAGTGCTGCTGCCTGTTTTGTTTTGATAATGGCTGTTGTGTTAGTAACTGCTATTAACTTTAATTCTGGTAAAGTATCCACATTTTCCGATTATGATGAGCTTAATGCAATTGTAGCTCCGTTAGAAAAGATTATATCATCCGGCGGTTATGGCGGTCCGTTAAAAACACATAAATATGTTCAGGCAGACGGTGTTGAAAATGCTGATGTGATTAAGAGCGATGGTGAATATATTTATTATGCTACATGGAATGATATTAACAACAATAGCGTGTATATATATAAAGCGGACGGGAATGATGGAAAGCCTTTGACTGTGATAAATGATATAAGTTCCGATGTGACAGAAGAAGGCGATATATATGAGGTGAATTGTATATTTGTTTACAATAACCGTCTTATTGTAAATATCAGAAAAAGAAATTATGTTTTATCTGAGAAATATGGTAGAGATTTAAGTACAGCAATTACAAAAATATATGATATAACAGATAAATCAAGTCCGTTGCTGATTTCGGAATTTGAGCAGAGTGGTGAGCCTGTATCGGTTAAAATGATAGGCGGTATTCTTTATGTAGCTACAAACTACAATATATCTGACGATAACGTGTTGCCCTGGATTAGAAAAGGCTATGAAACTGCCTATGCCGCCCCGCAGGATATTGCTCATTTTGAAAATGCACTGGTTGCACAGTATGCTGTAATAAGTGCATATGACGTTGAAGCTGAGGAAAATGCAGAGCAGTTAAAAGCCGTTCTGGGCGGTGATGCAGATATTAAGTGTACAAAGGATTCTATTTATATAACTGAATATCCGCAATATACATCTGAGGGTGAGCTTGTTCAAAACAGTGATGAAAAGATTTTTAAGCTTGATTTGAAAAAATTCGGATTTTTATATGCTGATAGAGAGGAAATCAAGCAGCTTTCAACAGATGTTGAAATTAATAGATATGAAGCCTTTACAGGTGTGGTTTATGATATTGGTGATATGTTCCTTTGTATAGGTGAAGATCTGAATACTGTTGACGATGAAATTATACTGTATGATAAAAATATGAATGAAATTGATAGTATGAAAATAGATTCAATGACTTTGCTTTCACGCAATTTGTTTATGAATGAAGATACAGGTGAGTTTGTACTTCCGATTTATTCGGCTGACAGTGAACGAAGAAATTATGGTATAGCAGTATTCAGAATAAACAACAGCAAAATAGAAATGATAAACAGCTTCTTCAATGATGAATTACTGATTAACGGTAGCAATCAGTTTGTAATGGTAGGTGATTATTTCTATTGCATTGGTGAAGATATAAAGGTTTATGCTTTTAAATATCAATAATGTATTAACGGCTCTGCGGTTATCCGCAGAGCCGTTAATTTCTGTTTTAGTTATTTTCCATATTTCTTACTTCTGTAGGAGTCTGGTTAAAGATTTTTTTGAATTCGTTTGAAAAATGGTACGGTGAGCTGAAGCATAGCATTTCGGTTATTTTATTAATTGGGGC
>JAIDEF010000217.1 GCA_029054965.1 Eubacterium sp. | reverse complement strand
GTGCTGCAGGCAGTCACTGGGTCAGGCATGTTGATTACATAATGAATATTTTTGAGGAATATCAGTGGAGCAGTATTTACTGGAACTATGATGCAGAACGAAAAAAACCTTTAACAGACCCTATCCCGTTGCCATATGCGGTAATATAAAGAAAATAAAAACAGATACAAAAAGCAGAAGCTTTGAACTTGTATGGGAGCAGGATAAAAAATTTGAAAACAGCAATGTAAAAAATCTGATTTTCATAACGGGCAAAGGTATAACCGAGCTTGAAGGAAAAACAGGACTGAATGAAATAAAAATCGAATATTAAAAAAGTAAAGCCTTGCAGCACGAAAACACTGCAAGGCTTTTAGCTTATATACAATTAAAATTCACGTTTCTGATATAATTTAACAGAAAGCAGACAGGACAATGCAAAAATCACAACAGAACAGGTAATTAAAATTAATGGCAGAAAGCCATTTAATTCCAATGCCAGAGAATCAACAACGAAGCTTCCTGCATTTACTATGAAAGCACCGCTTGCACCGATCAGTCCTCCAAGGCACATAAAAAGTATTTTTCCTTTAGCATAGCCGAATCTGAACATTATCGGCATACTTATCGAGGGAAATACCAGTCCTACAGAAACAACAAGAGAAAGAATAAAGAAAACCGTGTTTATATCTGTTGACTTAATAACCTCAAGCACTGCAATTGCCAATGCAATCACAGCAACGAAAATGCCAGAAAGAACATATTTTTCAGCTACTAACTGCTTTTTAGAAACAGGGCAAATCAGATAGTACTTATCCGAGCCGTCACGCTCCTCAATCGCCAGCAGACTATGCGAAAGCATTCCCATTAAAATAGCAGCATACAGATACACTGCTGCTCTTTCGGGAAAAAGTACAGCCATAAAAAAAATTGCCAAAATCATAATTAAAAACAATTTACAGGTTTTTATCATCAAATAAAAATCCTTTATTAAAAGAGCCTTCATTATTTTTCCTCCTTTAGCATAAACACAAACAGCTCCTCGATGGTTACAGGCGACGACTCAAAGCCAATCGGTATTTCGTTCTTTTTAACTACTGCTGTTGCGCCATAAGCATTTTTTCTCGCTCCGATAACAGCAGACTGATTAAGCTCACTGAGCTGTTCATCGGTGCATCTAATAACCGCATAATCCTCTCTGAGCCTATCCTTTTCTTCACAGAGAATGACCTTTCCTTTATGCATAAATGCAATATAGTCACAGATTTTTTCAAGGTCTGACACTATGTGTGAGGATATGAGCACTGAGTGGCTTTCGTCACTTGTAAACTCCATAAACAAATCCGTTACCTCATCACGAACAACGGGGTCAAGTCCGTTAGTGGCCTCATCCAGAATAAGCAGCTTTGCATTATGTGAAAGAGCCACCGCAATGCCCAGCTTCATTTTCATTCCGCGTGACAGCTCCTTGAATTTTTTATCAGCCGGTAATGAAAGCCTTTTGAGATACGCATAAAACTGCTCACTGCTCCAGTTTTTATAAGCATGTGACATTATTCTGTCTATTTCCTTTGCATTAAAATACGAACTGAAGCCAACCTCATCAAGAACTACACCTATATCCTCTTTTGTAAGTTCAAAATTATCACCATTATCCTTACCAAGAACAGTAATTGAACCGCTGTCCTTATGAACCATATTAAGTATAAGCTTTATAGTAGTACTCTTGCCTGCACCATTTTCACCGACAAGCCCCATAATATATCCACCCGGCAGTGTCAGATTAAGATTATCAATTTTAAAATTCTTATATGACTTACACAAATTTTTAATTTCTATTGCATTCATCATTTTTCCTCCATAATTCTTATCATCTCAATAATATCATCTGTTTTAAGATTACAGCCCGATGACAGCTTTAATATTTCTTCAATATGATATTCAATATTTTTAAGATTTTCTTCACGCAGAAGCTCGGTATTTTTCTGTGCAACAAAGCACCCTTTACCAGCAACGGTGTAAATGAAACCATCACGCTCAAGCTCATCATAAGCACGCTTTGTAGTAATAACACTGATACGCAAATCCTTTGCAAGGGAACGTATTGACGGCAGCATTTCATTTTCACCAATTGCTGAGCTGATTATATGATTTTTAATCTGACTGTAAATCTGTTCGTAAATCGGGATACCGCTTTTATTATCTATAGCTATAAACATTGACTCGCCTCTCTTTCTACTGTTCATATACAGTATACACAGTTAAAACAGTTTTGTCAATAGTAAATTATATTTTTATGATAATTATTCCGCAAAGAGAATAAGATGTATTTATCTGTAAATATTAATATCGTAAAATCAGATAAGGAGTTTTTATTATGGTATATGTATGCGAAATATGCGGCTGGGAATATGATGAGGAAAAGGGATACCCTGAAGGCGGAATTGACCCGGGAACAAAATGGGAGGATGTTCCTGAGGATTTCGAGTGTCCCCTTTGCTTAGTAGGTAAAGACCAGTTTTCAAAATCTGAATAACAAAAACAAAAGCACTTATCTTATGCCAATATGCATAAAATAAGTGCTTTTAATTATTTCATTGAATTTTTAAAATGCAGCTCCTTCATACCCTCAACCTCATCACAAATCGGCTTAAGATTACAGGTTGAACAGTCAAAGTTCACATTATTCATAATATGATTAAGCGTTTCTGC
>JAIDEF010000216.1 GCA_029054965.1 Eubacterium sp. | reverse complement strand
ATAAAAAGTTGCACAATTATTTTTTATTAGCAAGTAAATTAGTCATTATAACCTAAAAAAACCTAACCGCCGACAGTTTAAAACTGTCGGCGGTATTTTAGTTATTTTACTTTTTCATTGCATTATAGGATGTAAGGACTGCATCATCACTTATATTACAGCCCAGCTCATAGAGCGGTACCTTTGCAAAAATCTGCTCAAGCACATCAAACAGCCTGTTCATATCTGAATGGTTAAGCTTTCTGAGTGTCTGGGAAAAGATATTAAAAACAGCCTTGCTTGTATCAGCCTTTTTAATCCAGTTTTCCTCACTGCGCTGTAAAAAGCATATTCCTGCAAGCTTAACATTTTTCGGTGTTGAGTAATCATATTTACCGCTGAAAGGCGTACCGCAGGCATAAACCTCACCGTCAATGAGCCTTATAGCCGGCTTATCGTCATTGAGCATATAACATCTGTCTCCAAAATGCTTTAACCAAAGCTGTGTATGGGTAGACTTGCCAACACCGCTGTCAGCAGAAAAAGCATAAGCACGATCATCAACAACAATGCAGGAGGAATGAAGAAGAATACCGTCAAACTTTATAAGTTCAGTATAAAAATCAGAACCCGTCAGCATATATTCCCAATCGCCCTGCTGAAGCTCAGGATGCTCTGCAACAGCAGCTCTGACACGTTCATCGGTTACATTTATATTAATATCAATAGGCTGCTTTTCATCCTGACACTCTGCCAGATAGGGCACTGCCTGTTTTTTTGTTCTGCCCTTGGGGTCAATAATATTTACTTTTAATCCCGCAATATCATAAATCGCCATATTTTTACCTCATATTTTACAGTCTTGCAACAATTTCATAGCCCACAGGCTCTGCCGATGATATTTCATTATCATAATCAAACAGGCACTTTACCGTTTCAATAAAAGCAATAAAGCCCATATTGCCGTCAGTATTAACAGGCAAAGCATAAAGAGTTTTGATTATCA
Source organism: Eubacterium sp. (assembly GCA_029054965.1). Lineage (GTDB taxonomy): Bacteria > Bacillota > Clostridia > Oscillospirales > Acutalibacteraceae > Eubacterium_R. The sequence continues at coordinate 1,371 of JAIDEF010000216.1, read as the reverse complement.
GACAATCCTCACTTTCAGCTTCAGTCTGACTGATTTCAACCGCAAGCTCAAACACCTGCGGCTGCCAGAGCCGAACACCTGTTAACCTTTCATATTCATCAATAATTACAGAAATATCATTCATACTATTTTCACCCGATGCAATTTAAACAAACTATCAATTAATGTAATCAGCATTCTCTTTATTAAGCTTATTAATGGTTATTATCTCATTAAAATCAACACCTCGAATTTGCAGAGGAACACCGACATTCATAAAATAAGCCCCGGATTTAATGTAGCTTTTATCACGCACTGTCACTGAATACAGCTCGTCCTCATCAAGACCGGCAAAAACGAGATTCATTGTTTTCTTGAAAAACTTTGTTCCGTTTGCAGCAAGAAAAGCAATACTTTTTGATTTGTCATCATTAACATACTGATTAAGCAACACCTCATCCTTCTCAATATTGAGCAGTCTGTAAAGGTCGCCGAACTGAACAACATCACGAATTTCTTTATAAAGAGCAATATTCTTTTTGCATATTTCCAAATCATTATCGCTGTATTTGGTTAAATTACCGCCAAGGCTCAAGGAACCCTGCATAGCAATATTAAATCTGAAATCAAGTGAACAGGGCTTATTATAACCATCAACATCCGTCACCCAGCAACGCATTGCTTTAATTGGTCTTAAAAGCGAATAGCCCTTTTGTATCGTCATTCTGTCAATAGCGTCAGTATTGTCGCTTGTCCACACCATATCAAAATGGCTCATAGCACCAAGCTCCGCCCTGCCTCCGCCTGATGCACACGCTTCAATCTGAACATCGGGATGCTTTTCCTTAAGTCTGTCTGCAATATCATAAACAGCCTTGGTATGCAGATATGAATACATTTTAGGGTCATCAAGGTTTTCAGCTCCAACCTCCGAAAAAGGTCTATTCATATCCCATTTAATATATTTTATATTAAATTCACTGAGCAAATCATCGACCATTTTGAAAACATATTCCTGAACCTCAGGCATGGTCATATTAAGCACTAACTGATGACGGAGCTCACTTGCCTGTCTTGTGTCAAAATGATAAGCCCAATCAGGATGATTTCTATATAAATCACTGTCAGGGTTAACCATTTCAGGCTCAACCCACAAGCCGAAATCCATACCGAGCTTATTCACATTTTCAATCAGCTCACCAAGACCGTTAGGAAATTTCTGCTTATTTACATACCAGTCACCAAGACCTGCTCTGTCATTTTTACGACGACCGAACCAGCCGTCATCCATAACAAACAGCTCAACACCAAGTTCTGATGCTATTTCAGCAAGGCGGGTCTGTCCGTCAACTGTAACATTGAAGCCTGTTGCCTCCCATGAATTATAAAGCA
>JAIDEF010000215.1 GCA_029054965.1 Eubacterium sp. | reverse complement strand
CGTCTCGGGACCTTAAACCATCTTCGGGACCTGGGCAACACCGCGAGTGTAGTTGAGCATGATGAGGATACTATGCGCAGTGCTGATTATATTGTTGATATAGGACCGGGTGCAGGTGTTCACGGAGGTGAACTTATCGCAGCAGGAACTGTGGATGATATTATAAGCTGTGAAAATTCAATAACGGGTCAATACCTGAGCGGTAAGAGGCAGATACCCGTTCCGTCGGAAAGACGTGAAGGCAACGGTAAAAAGCTGACTGTTTATGGTGCCTGTGCCAATAATCTTAAAAAAATAGATGTTGAAGTACCTCTTGGTAAATTTGTTGCTGTAACAGGTGTTTCAGGCTCAGGCAAATCAAGCCTTGTCAATGAAATACTCAATACTCATTTGGCTAATATACTGAATGGTGCAAAAACAAAGGCAAGAAATTTTGAAAAAATAACAGGATCAGATAATCTTGATAAGGTTATTAATATTGATCAGTCACCGATAGGAAGAACACCCCGTTCAAATCCTGCAACCTATACAGGTGTGTTCAATGATATCCGTGAGCTTTATGCCCAGACACCTGATGCAAAGCAGCGTGGCTATAAGGCAAACCGTTTTTCCTTTAATGTAAAAGGCGGACGTTGTGAGGCCTGTCAGGGTGATGGTATTGTTAAAATAGAGATGCATTTCCTTGCCGATGTTTATGTTGCCTGTGATGTCTGCGGCGGCAAACGATATAACCGTGAAACTCTTGAGGTGAAATTTAAGGGCAAGACAATATTTGATGTGCTTGAAATGACTGTCGACGAGGGCTGTGAGTTTTTTGCCCAGCAGCCTAAAATATATAATAAGCTGAAAACCCTGTCTGATGTTGGTCTTGGCTATATCAAAATAGGGCAGAGTGCAACTACGCTTTCGGGCGGTGAGGCTCAGCGTGTCAAGCTTGCAACAGAACTCTCCAAGCGAAGCACAGGCAAAACAATATATATTCTTGATGAGCCTACAACAGGGCTTCATACAGCCGATGTTCACAGACTGGTCAATGTTCTTAATATGCTTGTGGATACAGGTAATACCGTGCTAGTAATTGAACACAATCTTGACATAATTAAATCTGCGGATTACATCATTGACCTTGGTCCTGAGGGCGGTAAAAACGGCGGTAAAATTGTTACTGCAGGCACTCCTGAGCAGGTGGCAAAATGCAGAAAATCATACAC
>JAIDEF010000214.1 GCA_029054965.1 Eubacterium sp. | reverse complement strand
GTCCTACACCATTCATAATTCCTTTGAACAGATTGCTGCATCTGCAAGCATTTATGCAAAGGATATTGTTGACGGAGAATACTTTATTACTTTGATTAATGATGCTGATACACAGAAATTTGTAAAAATGAAGTGTGACAAAAGCACCTATGACAAGTTGATAGCAGATGAAAATGTACAGTATCAAATCGAATATAGATTAAGTGCTTTGGATGAGGGGAAAGGCAGTTTACACCACATTGATACTGATAACTATATTGATAACAGATAACAAAAAGCGGAGTTTTAAACTCCGCTTTTTTGATGTTTATTACATTTTAACGTCGATAGGCATACCGCCGTTTTCTCTGGATTCATCAGCAAGGTAAACACAAAGGTGACCTGCAACGCTGTCAAAAATGGATGTGCAGGCAAGGCTTGGTTTTTCTCCGCGTATGAATTTTACAAAGTCGGCTGTTAGTCTTTCATCACCGCCGCCGTGACCACCGTATGCACCGACCATATCGCCGCTTACATTCAGGTCAACCTCCTCAATGTCACATTCACCGTTATGTGCGTCGGGTGACGGATTGATTTTGGAAACGAAGAATTTTGATTCTTCAAAGTTGCCGTAAATTTCGCCCTTAGTGCCGATAATATGTATTTTCCTCAGTGACTGTGATGAGCCGCCAACCATATTGTGTGTGCCTGTTGCACCGTTTGCAAAGTTAACAAGCACGGACTGGTGGTCAACAACATTGTTATCGCATTTATACATACATCTTGCATAGGGACTGTCGCTCTTCATAAGTGCAATTTTATCCTCAATAGTAGGGTTTGGTATTGCCTCAAGTGCATCCCACACATAGAATGCCCATCTGTCAGGATGATCAATATAAAGTCTTTTGGTAGAAAAATCACAGGTATCAACGTGAGGACAGTCAAGCATACAAATTGTGCCTGCACCTTCAGGTGCATTTTCGGGCTTGAACTGATATTTACTGCCAAAGGAGCTGATTTTAACAGGCTTTGTTTCGCTCATAAACCACATCATCAGGTCAATATCGTGACAGCACTTTGCAAGAAGCATTGTTGTGTGACACTTGTCGGAATTAGCCCACTTTCCTCTGACATATGATGTTGACAAGTGGTGATATGAAACGTGCTCTGTTGTTTGGATGTTAATAATGTCACCGATTTCTCCGTTCGCGATTCTTTCTTTAATGGAATAGTAGAAAGGAGTGTAGCGGAGTACATGACAAATCATAACCTTGGAGTTGTTCTTTTTAGCACATTCAACAAGCTCACGCATTTCCTTTTCATTAACTGCAAAGGGTTTTTCAAGCAGCATATCATAGCCTGCATTCAAAAGCGGAATAGCAGTTTCAATATGCTGTTCGTCCATTGTGCCGTTAATAACAGTGTCTGCAAGCTTTCCTTTTTCAGCAAGCTCCTGTGCTGATTCAAAGCACATATCTTCACTAAAGCCGAAATATTCCATGCAATGCTTTCTTCTAACAGGATTAGGATCTGCAACACCTACAATTTTTAAATCCTCAGGATTGGTTTTTGCAAGTTCACTGTAAACTAAAGCTCTGTGACCGGCACCTACAATTATTGCTGTAACAGGTTGCTTTTCCATTTTAAAGCACCTTCTTAAAATTTTTTGTTTATTATACAC
>JAIDEF010000213.1 GCA_029054965.1 Eubacterium sp. | reverse complement strand
TCCGTTCGCTGTATCAATTGCAGCAAATACAATTATTATACCATCCTTTGAAAGCCTTTTTCTTTCATTAAGAACAATATTACCGACATCACCTACACCGATACCATCAACATAAACCTCGCCTGCAGGCACCTGCCCCACTTTTTTTATACCATCGGCTGAAAGCATAATCTTGTCACCGATTGTTCCGATATAAATATTATCCTTGGATATTCCCATATCAACAGCAAGCCCTGCATGCTTCTGCAAATGCTTCTGCTCACCGTGAACAGGAATAAAAAACTTTGGCTTAACAAGGCTCATAATGAGCTTAAGCTCTTCCTGACAGGCATGACCCGATACGTGAACATCATACATTTTTTCATATATAACCTCAATGCTGTGCTTCATCAGCTCATTAACAACATTGCCCACCATCTTCTCATTGCCGGGAATAGGAGTCGCAGATATAATAACATAATCGTTTGGGGTAAGGCTTACCTTCCTGTGCTCGCCGAATGCCATTTTTGTTAATGCTGACATAGGCTCGCCCTGAGAGCCTGTTGTGATAATTACAAGCTTTTCATCAGGATAGTTTTTAATTAACCCAATGTCTATCAATATGCCTTCAGGAATATTCAGATAGCCAAGTTCAGCACCGACCTTAACAAGGTTTTCAAGACTTCTGCCAATCACGGCAACCTTTCTTCCTCTTGATTCAGCAACATCCATAATCTGCTGAACCCTGTGAATATTGGATGCAAAGGTAGCAACAACAATGCGCTTATTCTTCGCTTTTCTGAAAAGCATTTCAAAGGAATCGCCCACTGTTCTTTCGCTGGCAGTATAACCGGGACGCTCAGCGTTAGTTGAATCCGAAAGCAGTGCAAGAACTCCCTTTTTGCCATATTCTGCAAATCTTGTTAAATCAATCATGTCACCATCAACAGGTGTGGTATCAATTTTAAAATCTCCTGTCTGGATTATAACACCCGCAGGACATCTTATAGCAAGACCAACAGCATCAGGTATTGAGTGATTAACGTGTATAAATTCAATATTGAATGAACCAAGGGTTATATTTGTTCTCGGCTTTATCTCGACAAGCTTAGCAGAATTAAGAAGTCTGTGCTCCTCGAGCTTGCCTTTAATAAGACCCAGCGTCAGCTTTGTTGAGTAAATAGGAATATTAACCTTTTTCAACAGATAAGCCAAACCGCCGATATGATCCTCATGACCATGAGTAATAATAATACCTTTTATTTTTGAAATATTATTTTCCACATAACTGAAATCGGGGATAACAAGGTCAACACCCGGTAAATCTCCGTCAGGGAAAGCCAAACCGCAGTCCACAATGAACATATCGTCGCCGTATTCATAAAGGGTCATATTCTTTCCAATCTCATTCATACCGCCCAAAAAGGCAATACGAACAGACTCCTTAGCCTTAGGCGGTCTCGGAGCTTTGCGGTTTGGGGACTTGCGGTAAGTTACGTAACGCTTTTTGGAATTCCGTTTTCCTTGAGCATTCTTACCAACCTGCCTATTTTGATTTGTCATAAATAACCTCCGTAATTTATTTTTCCGTTCTCTTAAAATACTAATATATTAAACTATAATCTTCCTCTTGTCAAGTTAACACAATCTCCATACCAAGTAAATGCATTAACCACTATAT
>JAIDEF010000212.1 GCA_029054965.1 Eubacterium sp. | reverse complement strand
CCCCTGTGCTATTATATGTAGGCAAAAGAAAAAGGATTTTATATCCAAATATATCAACGGAGGAAATGATTATGTCAACATTTATGCCAAAAGCTGACGAAATCACCCGCAACTGGTATGTAATTGATGCTGCTGACAAGCCACTTGGCAGAGTAGCTGCTGAGGCTGCTGTTCTTTTAAGAGGCAAGCACAAGCCAATCTTCACACCAAATGTTGATTGCGGTGACTTTGTTATTATCATCAACACTGATAAGGCTGTTCTTACAGGCGACAAGCTCAACAAGAAGCTCTATCAGCACCACACAGGTTACATCGGTAACCTTAAAGAAGTTAAATATGGTACTCTTATGAACGAAAAGAGTGACTTTGCTATGAAGCTCGCTGTTAAGGGTATGATTCCTGACACAACACAGGGCAGAAAGCAGCTCACAAGATGTCATATCTATAAGGGTGCAGAACACAAGCATGAGGCTCAGCAGCCACAGGCTTGGGAAATGTAAGGAGGTATCTGAATAATGTACGAAACAAATCCTTATTTCTACGGAACAGGTAGAAGAAAAGAATCTGTAGCTCGTGTACGTGTATATGCAGGTACCGGCAAAATCACAATCAATGACAGAGATATTGACGATTACTTCGGTCTTGAAACACTCAAGCTTATCGTTCGTCAGCCTCTCGCTCTTACAGAAACAACTGAGAAGTTCGACATCGTTTGCCGTGTAAACGGCGGCGGCGTTACAGGTCAGGCTGGTGCTATCCGTCATGGTATCGCAAGAGCACTTCTTCAGTATGACGAGGCTCTCCGCCCAGCACTTAAGAAGGCTGGCTTCCTCACACGTGACCCACGTATGAAGGAAAGAAAGAAACCAGGTCTTAAGAAAGCTCGTAGAGCTCCACAGTTCTCAAAGAGATAATTATTTTCAAAGCGTTCCATTTATGCGGAACGCTTTTTTATCATATTTTATGTTATTAAAAAGGAGCAGCTATGGAGGAATATATAAAAAAGATAAGGAACAAAATCGGACATGATGTGATTATTTTAAATTATTCGGGATGCATTATTTTTGATGAGCAAAACAGATTATTGCTTCAAAAACGTACAGACTGTGGTGAATGGGGATTTCTCGGCGGTATGGTTGAACTTGGAGAATCTATTGAAGAAGCTGCTGTGAGAGAAGTGAAAGAAGAAAGCGGTCTTGAAGTAGCGGTAACATCCTTATATGGAGTGTATTCAAAATACTTTGCAGAATATTCAAACGGTGACAAGGCGCAGACTATAGTCCACATTTTCAGAGCTAAAGCAATCGGCGGTAAGCTTATTAATAATAATAGCGAAACAGCAGCGCTAAAATATTTCGCTTTAGATGACATTCCTCCCCTATTCTGCAAACAACACAGAGATATTCTTGCTGATATCATTGCAGGAAAGGAATATATATACAGGTAATAAATATGAGTTACATAAAAGACATAAGAAAATTTATAGGCCATTCGCCTATGCTTTCAGCAGGTGCAACAATTATTGTTTTAAAAGATAGCAAATTACTTTTAAATCTGCGCAGTGATACCAATACATGGGGAATCCCCGGAGGTGCTTTAGAACTTGGAGAAACACTTGAAGAAACCGCTGCCAGAGAATTAAAGGAAGAAACAAATTTAGAAGCAATGAGCTTTACACTTTTGAATGTGTTTTCCGGTAAAGATTTTTATTTTAAATATCCGAATGAAGATGAGCTTTATTCGGTTGCTGTTCTTTATATGGCAAACGGAGTAACAGGTGATTTAAGAATTACAGATGGAGAAAGCTTTGAACTTAGATATTTTGCAAAAACCGAACTGCCGAATCTTGAAAGCCGTGCAAAAATAATTATAGATTGGCTGATTGAAAAAAAGCATTTAATTTGATTATTTAAAAATATTTATGATTAATAATATAGTATTAAAATAACATATAAAAAAGCAGCCGATTTCTCGACTGCTTTTTCCATTATTCAAGCTTCCAAATATTTTTATCTTTTCTGAACACAAGACAGATTGCTATTCCTGCAAACGCTAAGAACAAAAACAGAAACGCTGCGCCTGCTCCCTTGCCTGTTCCGAATAATGCTGACAACATAGTATTACTGTTTTTCGCCATAAAAGGTTCAAACACCTTATCAACAAGATATCCACCTAAGATATAGCCAAGCGGAATTGTGAAAAACTGAAATGTATTTCTTGCCGCATAAACTCTGCCCTGCATTGAAACGGGAATACGCTCACGAAATAAAACGTCCATATTAGCACTCATAATAGGTATGCACAGCCAGCCTAATATTCCGCCGATACACCATAACGGCAAAGTTTTTCCAAAGGCAAGGAAAAAGTTTTCCGTACTCATTGATATAAGTAAAGTATTGCAAATAACCTTTACCCTACTTTTAGGAGTTGACATTATAGAAGCGACGATACTGCCTATGAGTGTAGCAACACCTATAAATGCATTTACTGTTCCAAGTGCAATTTCACCGCCATTTTCTTTTGACAATATCATTGCAGGAAAAGCTGCGTTATATATCGATGCAATAAGATTTATACAGGCTAAAAAGAGTATTAAATCTAAAATACCTCTGTTCTGCCTCAAATAAGTAAGTCCGCTTTTTGTTAAGGATAAAAACGAATCTGTATTTTTATCAGCTTTGTATTCAGGTATCTTAACAAAAAAGGTTAACGATATGAAAGCAATTACAAAAGTAAACAGGTCAATATAAATAATTGTCTGCAGATTTGTAAAAGACAGAACAGCCGTAGCAATTATCGGTGTCAAAATACTGATCAGTGCATTTGAAAAGGAACGTAATCCACTAACCTTCTGATAATGCTTTTTTGGTGTTAAAAGTGTAATTGCAACATCTGATGCGGGCTGCTGAACTGTATTCATCAGTCCGTTTAGTGCATTTAAACAATACAGATGCCAAATTTCAAGTCTGTCCGTTTTCAGCAAAACAAAAATTGAAATTGTACATAATGCAGCAAAAGTATCACTGACAAGCATTGTGATTTTTTTATTCCATTTATCACTTAGCGAGCCCGCAAAAATACTCATAATAACATACGGTGCATATGAGCAAACAGACAATAACGCCGTTGTAAGTGCAGAGCCCTTAGCTGTATATGACCAGACTATAAGTGCATAGTTCGTCATTGAACTGCCTAACTGTGATAACGCTTGAGTTGACCAGAGAATCAAAAAATATTTTAATTCTTTAAAAGTAGTTTTTATTAAATTCATTTGACTTTGCTCCTTAATTTAAAATCATTTTAAATAAAATGCAAAGTCCGTTCGGACGAAATGAATATTTATTTCTCCATGCAACCTCGTCCCTTAGACTTTGCACGGAGCTTTTGCAATGCAGAGTAACATTAGGATTGTCCTCCAAATTAATTTATAATAAATATAGCATTGTTCAAATAAATAATCAAGTTATATATTAAATTGAATTGAATAAAAGATACTTATATAAAATTATCTTTTCTTTACTATAGTATAATTCTTAGATTTTATTATATTTCCCTGATTGAATTATATTGATGATTGACAAAATGCCCAAAAAATTATATGTTATCTTTGAGGTGACAAATATGAATTATGATGAATTGCTCAGCATTAACACTATCCCTAAGGAAATTGACAAATCAATTTATGAACAATCGGAGCGAGGACTTATACACACCTCATACCGTGATGAAATAAGACTTTTTTCGTGCATTAAAGAAGGAAATTCGGACAAGCTGCTGGAGCAGGTTCAGCCATTTATTTCCAATGGAATATTTGTCGGTGAAATGTCCGACAATAACCTGACGCAGTTCAAATACATTGCCGTGAGCACTATGGCACTTGCAACACGATATGCAATACAGGGAGGTCTGAATGAGCTTACTGCATACAGCTTTTCGGATGAATTCATAAGAAATGTTGACGAGCTGCAAACCGTCAGTGAAATTATAATACTGCTGGCAGGCAAAATAATGGAGCTAACCGAGATGGTTAAAAAAAGCAAAGATAAAATCATTCAATCACCTCACGTCAGAAAATCAATAGCTTACATTAATAAAAACATAACTAAAAAAATAACGGTAAAAGAAATAAGTCATCACTGCGGAATTTCAGCAGATTATTTGTCACATCTGTTCAAAAAAGAAATTGGTGACAGTTTGAGCAATTATATATTAAAGCAGAAGCTTGAGCTTGCAAAAACCTTGCTATGGGAGGGTGCGGACAGTAAAAAAATCTGTTCTTCACTTGGCTTCTGCTCACAATCTCACTTCACCTCATCATTCAAAAAGGAATATAATATAACACCCGGTGAATTTATTTCTCAAATGAAATAACAATAAAAA
>JAIDEF010000211.1 GCA_029054965.1 Eubacterium sp. | reverse complement strand
ATATATCAACCTCTTTTATAAATTGATTTCCGTCTTCGGTTATCTGATATATTTTTGCTTTTGTGACATTCTCTTCAAAGATATCCCAAGCTCTGAAATCACCCTTTTTGCTGTAGGCAATATACTGCTTTTTATTATGCACAAATGGTAAAAACAGCGTGTCCCCGTCTTTAATTATCTTATTATTCCGTGTGATTTTTTCACCTTTTGAATATGAAATAATATTGCCGCTGAACATACAGGAAAGGTTACTTCCAACCCCATTAATAGATAATCTCTTATGTGTATTGAGAAAATGGCAGGGTATCTGATATGTTGCAAATCTGTGTATAAATTCCTCTGCCCAGTTTTTATTATCCTTGTTTACTATGTCCTCGCCGTGCATATTGCCGTAGAATAATTTGTTGTATCTTTTCTCTCTGAATTCACCGCCGCAGTAAATTTCAGGCGGCGTTTCAATAAGCTCTTTTCGTGTCATACGGTAGCACCACCAGCTAAGCGGTATCAAACCAACCGTGTCCATAGGATATTTGCTGAAATGATCACGAGGCAAGCCGAATATAGGCTTATTTGGCAGACTGTCACTTTCTTTATATGTAAATTCAGATGTGATGTCAATGCCTTTTTCGTGCACATATTGAATCATTTCACGTCTTGCAGCCTGCATTTCTTTAATACTGACATAGGGTGCATAGTTTTTGTAGCACTGAAAATTGTCTACATGAATTGTTCCTGTTTCGGCAATAAAAGGAAAAGTATCAACAAATCTGTCAAACATCTTTTTGAACAGTCCTGATTCCCAGTAAGCCTTGTGGCAGGTTTTATAGCATTTCCTACCGTTGTAATTTTCTATTGCGTGAAGCTTGCCGTTTTTCTTTCTTATCAGTGCACCTTTCTTTTCAAATTCATTGAAGGACGGTGCATTGTCGTAAGCATCATTAAAATTGATGTGAACACTGATAACGGAATGATATTTTTTTGATTCCTCACAAAACCACTTAAAACTGTCATAAGCCATATTATCCTGCGGTCTTTTGAGTGCCTCGTTCACCTCAAAAAAGTCAGGATATTTATCATCATGCCCAAGATACTGCCAGCCGACAAGATAATATATTTTTGTAATTCCCTGCGTGATATTATCAATCTTTTTTATGTATTAAAGCGCAGACTCAAAGGTCAGCTCCACATGGCTTTTGTTTTGCATATTCTTTTCAGGAAAAGCCATACCCAGCTTCATAACCATACATTTTGAATAATCATAATTGAATTTAAGAACTTTATTCATAAATCTTACCTCGTATTTTAATCGGTCTATCAACAGAATATCATATAATAATCCATTTTCCTTTAGAAAAACTGCTTAAAACTTTAGAAATTCAATCATAAAAGAATAGCAGATTTTCTAAATTTTTTGATTGCTTTTCTTAATTATTTTTATCAGCCGCATTATATAATGAACTTAAAGAATTTAATTTAAGGGGTGTTTTTATGAAATTGTCAAAAGTGATTGCTGTATTTATAGCGGCAGTAATTTCTGTCGGTATTTTTACCGCTTGTAAAAAAGAAGAAGGTCTGCAAAGCGACAGCACTTATCTTGAAAAAGTGAATCATTATTCATTTTGGGAAAATACGGCTGATACTGCCATTCCTCAATATAATACATATAATCATATTCATAGTTTTTTGGATGAATGTGAAATAAAGGACGGCACTGCCTATGCACCAAATGGTAAAATCCGCAAGGTTTTGTTTTTAGGCTTTGACGGTATGCGTGCCGATGCTTTGCCTTATGTTCTTGCAGATGAAAACAATGCTGACAGTGTTGCTTATAATTCAGTTACAAATGTAAGTGCATTTAAAAGAATGCAGCAAACAGGCGGTATATATCTTGCCTACTGCGGCGGTGAAACAGGAACTGATACAGAGCAGATAACCTCAACCTCTGCCAGCTGGACATCACATTTTACAGGTGTATGGGGCAGCAAGCACGGCATAAAAACAAATGATGATTCAAAGAATATGGATTACAAAACATTTATGCTTGAATATGCAGAAAAAGGTCTTAATTCATCGCTTGCCTTTGACTGGGATCAGTATCTTGATGTGAATGTCAAAGAAGAAGTAAAATATGTTATTGAAAACAATCTGCCTATGGTATTCTGTGATACAGACAGAGAAGAAGCAGAGAAACTTGAAAAGACAAGGGCAGAAACAATAGAACTTTATAATTTTGTTGCGTCTGAAAATCCATCTGATTCGGCACCATATGACACAGGCATGCGTGATTATGTGCTGGATAGAATTAAAAAGGGCGATGATGTCATCACTGCAATTTTTCATAATATTGATACTGCTGGTCATACATACGGATTTGGTATAAGCACAGAATACAAGGGTGCTGTTCTGAATTGCGATATGTATGCAAATTCAATTTTAAATGCTATTGAAGAAAGAGAAAAGAACTACAACGAGGAATGGCTTATTGTGTTTGCAAATGACCACGGCGGACTTGGCACAGGTCACGGTGAGCAGACACTTGAAGAAAGAACCACCTGGCTCGCTTCAAATATTCCTTTTGATGAAAAATATTATTCAATAGGTTATAATGGTTTTAATGTTAAATAAAAGGAGATTCATAATATGAGTAAAAAATCAAAAATATTTAAAGGAATAAAAATTGCAGTGTGCGTATTTCTTGTAATCGCTTTAGCGGTAGTGGGCGTTCTATTCTTTCCTTTAACAGGTGAAAAGCACATAGAGGTGTGGAGTGCTGACCGGCAGTTTGATATTGCAAAAATAAAGACTATTGAAAAGGACAGAGAGGATTTTAAGATCCTTATGTTTACCGATACCCAGCTTTGGGCAAGTCTTGGTAAGAACAAGGAATGTTATGAGCAGATGGATGCTCTTGTTGAAAAATGTCAGCCGGATTTAATCACTCTCCCGGGTGATATTTTATCGGCAATGGCAAGTCGTTTTTCAATTAACAATTTTATCAAGCATATGGAAAGCTATGAAATTCTGTGGGCGCCTGTTTACGGTAATCACGATAATGAACTGCCGACAAATTCACTCAATTGGCAGGCGGATAAGTATATGGCGGCTGAGCACTGCTTAATGCAGAAAGGTCCGTCAAACCTTTACGGCTGCGGTAATTATGTAATCAATATTGTTGAAAATAATAATCCTGTTTACACAATTTTTATGTTTGATAACGGCAGATACACCGAGTATCTTGACGAAAAAACAAACGTGGCTTATACAAAGGAAATCTATATGGGCTATGAGCAGATTGCCTGGTATGAATGGAATGTAAAGGGCATTGCCGATGCGGCAGGCAGAACGGTTCCGTCAATGACCTTCTCACATTTTGCACAGCCTGAATTCCGTGAGGCAGTAGAAAAGTATGGTGTTCAGGATGAAAACGGAGTATATACAATTCCTGAGGAGTATGGGTTTGGCTATTGTCAGTATCTGCCTGGTGCGGCGCCTGTTAAATCAGGATTTGTTGATAAATGTAAAGAGCTTGGTTCAACAAAATATATTTTCTGTGGTCATGACCATGAGAATAATGCAAGTATTACATATGATGGAATTACTTATACATATGGTCTTAAAACTGGTCCGTCACCTGTCCCGTGGAACTTTGCCAAGGAAACAGGCGGAACACTGATTACGATTACAGGTGAAAATGATAATCAATCTGTTAACATTGAACATATTGTTATGGATGAGGAAAATGTATGAATATAAGTATCAGTGCAGCTCTAAAGCCTGTAAAAAAAGGCAATTTTAATTATTCAAATATTGACAGTTCCTATGGCGTTAATACGCAGTATTTCACCAAGAACGGTAAGCCTTATACAATTATTGCAGGTGAAATTCATTTTTCAAGAGTTCCAAGAGACCGCTGGT
>JAIDEF010000210.1 GCA_029054965.1 Eubacterium sp. | reverse complement strand
TTTAAGAATAAAACCATGGTCACCATGAATTTCAACAAGCTTACAGTCAGGGTACAGTTTTTTAGCTTTTTGTGAGTATTCTATTTTTACTAAGCGGTCTTCAATTCCGTGAATAATCAGTACAGGCTTTTTGAATTTGCATATCTGTTCGTATGGATCAATTGATCTTGCATCAAGCACATATTTTTTGCTGAGCAGAATAAATAATCCAAAAAATTTATCCGGTATATTTTCAGGATTAATTTTTGTTCCTATAACACAGCCTCTTCGTGCATCGTCAGGAATACAAAGTGCAGGGTAGTATAAAATGAGCCTTTCAACATCAGCCTCTCTTTTTACTCCTGCCAATGCACTGACAAGTCCTCCCTGACTGCAGCCGCAAAGTGTTATGCGGTCTTTATCCACAATATCAAGTGTTTTGGCAAAATCAAGCACATCAATAAGGTTTTTCGTTTCTGTAAAAATACTCATATCAGTGCTTTTTCCACAGGAAATGCCGCTGCCTGAGCAGCAGAAATCATACATTATAACAACATATCCCTCATCAATAAAGGTTTTTGCATAAGGTGATGTAATCAGCATATTGCTGGCATAGCCGTGGCTTATAATTACGGTTTTTGTCGGCTTTTTAACATTGTTATTAAATATAATTCCTCTGAGCTTTTTTCTGCCGCTTATAATTGAAAAACCTTTCATCTTCATAAATCAATCCTCTGTGATTTTCTGCTTTAATAATATGTTAACATAAAATACACAGAGTGTAAAGATATAATGGTGTGTTGTTATACAGATTGTTTTTGTTTTGCTATATCCTTTCTGAATAATAGCTTAAATACGGTTCTGACAAACGGCTGAATGAAAAATAATTGAGTAAAGAATGCAAAGGGGAAATTAAAGCAGACAAGCTTTAACCAGGTGGCAAGGAGTGTAACTATTGAAAAATCACTGTAGTACGGATAATAAAACCAAGCCGCTAAAAAGCTCATTGCAGGGCACATTAAACCTACTGTGGCACAAATTATAGCTGTTTCAAATATTACTGGATTAGTTGTTCCGGGGTCAAAAACCTTGCTTGCTAATTTGAATGAAGCGGGGCTGCCCATTACACATTCCAATAAATAGGCAAAGAAAAATTCAATAATAATAACAGCCCATATCGGCAGCATTTTACCAAACATATATACTCCGCCTTGTGAATTTATTGCGTTTAAAACACTGTCAGCACCTGTAATCTCCATTAATGTGTTTCCGTTTACCACATATAAACTGTAAAACACATATGCATGAACTGTTATGATTACAGTAATAAGGGCAAAAATCATTCTTTGAAATTGGTTTCTCGGCATAGTAAATTTCCTCCATTTTGACATAAAAAAACAAGCAATGACAGCATTATAAATCAGTACTACATAATTACCGTAATCAGATTTACATGCTAAGCATTACTTGTGTCGTTTATGTCTATTAATT
>JAIDEF010000021.1 GCA_029054965.1 Eubacterium sp. | reverse complement strand
CTGCAGCGTACGATGTGAATAAGAGACAGGAAATATAATGATGAAATCGGTAATCTTTGTGACTCAATAAACTCAATGGCAGAGGAAATTTCAACAACTGATAAAATGAAAAATGATTTTATCTCAACAATTTCTCACGAGCTGAGAACTCCGCTGACATCAATTAAAGGCTGGGGTGAAACCCTGACCTTTGGTATTGATGATTCTGTTGATGAAATTACAAGAAAGGGTCTTGAGGTTATTGTTAAAGAAGCCGGCAGACTTGAGGGATTTGTTGAGGAGCTGCTTGATTTTTCAAGACTTCAGAGCGGAAGAATGAATCTTAAGCTTGCTAAAACCGATATTTTTGCAGAGCTTGATGAAACCGTTTTTACATTCAGAGAACGTGCAATGCGTGAGCATATTGAGGTTAAATACAGTATTCCGGAAGTGCCTGCTATTGCTGATGCCGATGCCAACAGACTTAAGCAGGTGTTTATGAATATTCTTGATAATGCACTTAAGTATTCACGTGCACCGAGCAAAATTTTTGTTAAGGCTCAGTTTACACAATATGAGGGTAAAAGCTTTATCAGTATTGCAATAGCCGATCAGGGCTGTGGTATCAGCAAGGAGGATTTGCCTCACGTTAAAGATAAATTCTACAAAGCAAATGTTTCTGTAAGAGGCTCCGGTATCGGGCTTGCTGTAACAAATGAAATAGTTAATCTTCACGGCGGACGGCTTGAGATTAACAGTGAAGAGGGCAAGGGAACGCTTGTTACAATTTACCTTCCCATTGAAAATACACCGACTGAAAATGAGCTGCAGGACATTGCTTCTCAGGCAGTAGATGAGGAAATAAACGAAGGTACGGAAATGAAGGGTTAAGTTATGAGTGATAAAAAGACACATAAAACCTCAGTAGGCGGACAGGCACTTATTGAGGGTGTTATGATGCAGGGTCCTAAGGGTGTGGCAACTGCCGTCAGAAAGCCGGATGGTAATATTTGTGTTGAGCACCATGAGGTAAGGCATTTAAAAGATAAAAATAAATTTTGGGGCTTTCCGCTTATAAGGGGTATCGTTGGCTTTTTTGAGTCAATGATGCTTGGTTATAAAATGCTTATGTATTCTGCTGAGGTATCAGGTATGGAGGATATTGAGGATGCAGAAATGAATAAGTTTGAAAAGTGGATTACCGATAAGCTTGGCGACAAGTTTATGACACTCATTATGGGTATAGCAACAGTGCTTGGCTTTGCACTTGCTTTTCTGATTTTTTTCTATCTTCCTGTTTTGGCGTTTAACCGATTAAATGCGTGGGCTGATGGATCTCTGACACCATGGCAGGGTACAATTGAGGGTGTTATTAAAATTATTATTTTTGTTGTTTATATTGCTCTCGTCAGCCGGATGAATGATATTAAACGTACATTTATGTACCATGGTGCTGAGCACAAGTCAATTGCCTGCTACGAGGCAGGGCTTGAGCTGACTGTTGAGAATGTAAAAAAGTGCAGCCGTTTTCATCCTCGCTGCGGAACTTCCTTTATATTTGTAATGCTGATATTAAGCATAGTTCTGTCAACTCTGCTGTCAAAAATTTTTCCTGCAATAGCAGAGGTCAGAGTTCTTTGGATGTTCCTGAAAATTGCTTTCCTGCCTGTTGTAATGGGTCTTGGCTACGAATTTATCAAATATGCAGGCAGGCACGATAATTTGTTTGTTAAAATAGTTTCTGCTCCGGGTCTTTGGATGCAAAGACTGACCACCAAAGAGCCGACGGATGATATTATTGAGGTAGGCATTGAATCCTTAAAGGCGGTAATTACTGATAATCCGGAGGATGATGGAATCAAATGACATTAAAAGAGGCTTATAACTATGGTATCTACTTTTTATCCTGCAATGGTGTAGAGGAAGCAGAGTTTAAATCCCTTTGCCTTGTGTGCCATTTGGCAGGTATCAGGAACAGTCAGTTTGAGCAGCATATTAATGATGATATTATAATGAAACGCTTTGCTGATTTGCTCTGGCGTGTTAAAAGCGGTGAGCCGCTGCAATATGTAATCGGCAGATGGGATTTTTATGAAAGTGAGTTTTTTGTGGGTAAAGGGGTACTGATTCCAAGACCTGAAACTGAGGAGCTTGTTGAACTTGCTGTCAGGCATATTAAGGCTTTGGGCAAATGTGTCGTGTATGACCTTTGTGCAGGCTCAGGTGCTATCGGTGTAAGTATTGCTAAGGCGTGCCCGAATGCCTGTGTTTATATGATAGAGAAAAGTGCGGACGCAATGTTCTATCTTTTAAAAAATGCTGATGGTGTTGATAATGCAAAGGTGATTTGCGGTGATATTGCAAATGATTTTGATTTGCCGGATGCAGATGTAATTATTTCAAATCCGCCTTATAT
>JAIDEF010000209.1 GCA_029054965.1 Eubacterium sp. | reverse complement strand
ATTTTAATTGGTATCCGGTAATGGTGCCGGAAGCGGGGGTCGAACCCGCACGGTATCGCTACCACTGGATTTTGAGTCCAGCACGTCTGCCAATTCCATCACGCCGGCAAACAACATTGTTATTATACATAATCTTTGCCTAAAAGTCAATTATAAAATTATATAATTAAATCTAATATATAATTGAGTAAAACATAAATGTACTGATGACAGAACTTTCTTCATGCTAAGGAAATTCTGTTCAACAAAAAAACAGCAAACATACAAAAGTATGTTTGCTGTTTTTGGTGCTGGTGACCGGACTTGAACCGGTACGGTATTTCTACCGAGGGATTTTAAGTCCCTTGCGTCTGCCGATTTCGCCACACCAGCATTGCTTAAATATAATAATAGATTTTTTTAATAATGTCAAGATATATAACAAAATTAATTTAAATTATTTTATCAGAATAAGAATTGCCAATATGAAAAGAATATAATTGGTGATATTATGAAATCAATCTGGCAAAGCGGTACAGAATTTAAAACATTTCCTTCATTGCTTGAAGATAAAAAAACAGATGTTCTTATTATTGGCGGAGGAATTACAGGACTTCTTTTAGCATATGAACTGAAAAAACAGAACGTAAATTATATTTTGGTAGAGCAGGGGAAAGCTTGCAATGCTGTAACCTCCTGCACAACAGCCAAAATAACATCACAGCACGGACTCATATATAACAAGATTGAAAAAGAATTTAATCTCGATTTTGCAAGACAGTATCTTAATGCCAATCAAAGTGCAGTAAATCGTTACAGAGAGCTTGCAGATAAATTCAAATGTGATTTTGAGGATAAAAACAACTATGTTTATTCCCTTGATGACACCAACAAGCTTGAGAATGAAATGAATACCTTAGGTCGAATCGGATTTATTGCTGATTATGTTAACACTGTTCCATTACCGATACAGACAGTTGGTGCAATCAGGTTTGAAAAGCAGGCACAGTTTAATCCTCTTAAGCTTTTGTCACAGCTATCAAGAGAATTAAATATCTATGAAAACACTAAGGTTTATGCAATTGAAAATAATGTTGCACTGACAAACGGCGGCAGAATTACCGCTGATAATATAGTTGTTGCAACGCATTTTCCTTTTATCAATACTCACGGCACATATTTTTTTAAAATGTACCAGTCACGTTCTTTTGTTATCGGGCTTGATAATGGTGAGGATGTCAACGGAATGTATGTTGATGAGGCAAACGGCGGTATGTCATTCAGAAATTATGGTGACTATCTGCTTATAGGAGGATACGGCAGAAGAACAGATGGTAACTGCTGTTTTGATAATCTGAAAAAATTTGCATCAGTTAATTATCCTCAGTCTAAGGTTGAATTTCAGTGGGCGACTCAAGACTGTATGACCCTTGATGGAATTCCTTATATCGGAAAGTATTCAAAATTAACCCACAATCTTTATGTTGCAACAGGATTTAATAAATGGGGTATGACCTCATCAATGGTTGCAGCTAAGCTATTATCTGATTTATTACAGAACAGAGAGAACGAATTTTCAGAAGTATTTTCACCATCAAGAACTATGATAAGATCTCAGCTTTTAATCAATTCACTTGAAGCCGTTAAAAATCTATGTACAGTATCAAGTCACAGATGCACACATATGGGCTGTGCATTAAAATGGAATAAGGAGGAGCATACGTGGGATTGCCCGTGTCATGGCTCACGCTTTACTGAGGATGGCAGCATAATCGAAAATCCGGCAATAAACAAATTAAGGAACAGCCATTAATAGCTGTTCCTTTTTCTTAATATATCAGTTAACAACATTCTGAGGTTTTCCGTCCAGATAAGCAACAATATTATCCTCAAGAATTTTCAAAAGCCTTGCTCGTGTTTCTTTAGCTGCCCATGCAATGTGAGGGGTTATATAACAGTTTTTAGCAGTGAGCAGGGGATTGTCCCTTCTTGCAGGCTCAATCTTTAATACATCAAGCCCTGCAGCCTGTAATTCGTTGTTATTCAAAGCATCTGCAAGTGCCTGTTCATCAACCACAGGACCACGTGAGGTATTAATAAGAATAGCACTTTTTTTCATTTTAGATATATTTTCTTTATTAATCAAGCCTTCTGTTTCGGGGGTAAGCGGACAGTGACAGGTTACAATATCACTTTGACGAAGCAGCTCATCAATAGTTACAAAGCTTACATTTAACTCACCCTTATCCTTTGGTCTTGGATTATAAGCTATAACCCTCATTCCGAAAGCCTCAGCTATTAATGCAACGCGCTGGCCGATTGAACCGAAGCCGACAATGCCGATTGTTTTACCATCAAGCTCTGTCAGAGGCTTTTTCCAAAAACAAAAATCAGGACATTCGCACCATTCGCCATTTTTGACTGCATTGGAGTGAAGCGTAATCTCATTGGTAATCTGCAGAATAAATGCAAATACAAGCTGGGCAACAGCATTAGTTGAATATGCAGGTATATTACATACAGTTATACCAAGCTTTCTTGCATATTCACAGTCAACAACATTATATCCTGTTGACTGAAGACCTATATATTTAAGCTCAGGTGAAAGAGCATCAAGAATATCACGGTCAATAATCGTTTTGTTAACAATAAGAATATCCGTACCCTTTGCTCTGTTGATAATTTCATCAGGTGAAGTTCTGTCATATACTATATAATCACCAAGCTTTTCTATTCCCTCCCAGCTTAAATCACCGGGATTGGTTGTAAATCCGTCCAAATTAACAATTTTCATATATTTCATTCCTTTTATTGTTATTGTATAATTATATCTCTTAACAGCATAAAATGCAATATTACCTTGATAGTTTAATCATAATAAGTTATAATTACACATAGTAGTTTATTGGTGAATATTATGAAAAAACTGCTTGCTGTTATTATTGCCTTTTCACTTACTCTGGCGATTTCATTAGGAATAAATAATTTACATAAAAAAACCGAACTTGTTAACACATCAATAGCATATAAAAAATCCTGTCTTGTTATTGATGCCGGTCATGGTGGTATTGATGCCGGAACAATTGGTGTTGACGGCACTAATGAAAAAGAAATTAACCTTGCAATCGCTAAAAAACTATATGATTTTGCAGGGGTGAGCGGTCTTTCTGCCAAACTGGTCAGGGAAGGGGATTACCAGGTTTACGCTGAAGACGATGATAAAACGAGATCCGATCTTTATAACCGTATGGACTATATTAACAGTGTAAACAAAGCAACCCTGATTTCAATTCACCAAAATCACTTCGAGGTTGAAAAGGAATGGGGAATACAAATATGGTATTCGCCAAACGATAATTACAGTAAAATTCTCGCTGACAGTATTTTAACAATATCGAAAGATAATCTGCAGAAAAACAACAGAAGAGATAACAAAAAATCAGACAGCAGCTATTATCTGCTTTACAAAGCAAAGGTGCCATCTGTTATGGTTGAATGCGGATTTATGAGTAATAATGAAGAAAACAAAAAATTACAGGATGATAATTACCAGAACAAAATGGCATATTCAATAATGCTTGGTTATAGTGATTATTTGTCTAAGGAGTTATAAATGGCCAAAATAAAATCAGTTTATGTTTGCAGTGAATGCGGATACGAATCACCCAAATGGTATGGAAAATGCCCCGGCTGCGGCGAATGGAACACTATGAATGAGGAATTGCCGGCATCATCATCAATAAGCAGAGGCCCGGCAAATCTCAGTTCAGTTAATCAGGTTATGGCACTTGGAGAGATTACTGAGGATGTAGAAAAAAGAATGTCCACAGGAATCAAGGAATTTGACAGAGTGCTTGGCGGCGGAATTGTTCTCGGAAGCCTCGTACTAATCAGCGGTGATCCCGGTATTGGTAAATCAACAATACTTCTTCAGATG
>JAIDEF010000208.1 GCA_029054965.1 Eubacterium sp. | reverse complement strand
TAGTCATACCCTTTGAAGCATCAACGTGAACAACTGAAGCACCCTCTTTAAGGCAGGCAACAGTAGCCGCACCGGTGTATGCAAAGAGGTTAAGTACCTTAACCTCTTCACGCCCGCTTTCACGGATAAGCTTTCTTGTGTAATCCCAGTTAACAGCCTGCTCAGGGAATAAGCCTGTATGCTTGAAGCCCATTGTTTTGATATTAAAGGTTAAATCCTTATACCTTACCTGCCATGCATCAGGCATTCGTTTGAACACCTGCCATTTGCCGCCGCCTGTTTTTGAACGGTTGTATCTGGCACTTGGCTGATACCAGAGCCTGTGCTCCTTTTCACTTTTCCATATAACCTGAGGATCGGGACGGATTAAAATCTCCCTTGTCCAGCGTTCGAGCTTTTCACCGCAGGAGCAGTCGATAAGCTCATAATCCTTCCATTCAGTTGAATATCTCATAAATCAAATTATCCTAATCGTTCTTTAACAACATCGGCAATCCTGTTGCCGAGCTTTGTAATCTGTTCAATATCTGCACCCTCAAGCATAACACGAACCAAAGGCTCTGTTCCGCTTACACGAACAAGCACTCTGCCGTCACCTGAAAGCTCCATTTCCGCCTCCTGAACGGCAGAAATAATATATTCATCATTGTTATATTTCTGTTTACCCTCTGCAGTAACCTCAACATTGATAAGCACCTGCGGGTAAACACGCATAACAGCAGCAAGCTCGCTGAGCTTTTTGCCCGATTTAACAACCGTTTCAACAAGCTGAACACCTGACAGCTCACCGTCACCTGTTGTAGCATAGTCAAGAAAAATAACATGACCGCTCTGCTCACCGCCGATATTATAGCCCTCTTTAACCATACGCTCTAAAACATATCGGTCACCGACAGCCGTTTTTGCACAGTCAATACCATTTTCCTTACAGAACTTGAAAAATCCCATATTGCTCATAACAGTAACGACAGCCGTGTTTTTTTCGAGTCTGCCTTCATTCTTCAGACGCTGAGCGCATATTGCGATAACCTTGTCACCGTCAACGAGCTAACCGTTTTCATCCACAGCTAACATTCTGTCAGCATCACCGTCAAAGGCAAGACCTAAATCAAGTGATGCATTCTTAACAAAATGCATTAACTCTTCAGGATGGGTTGAACCGCATTTTAAATTAATATTCTCGCCGTCAGGCGTATCTGACAGCATAATACATTTTGCACCAAGGGCTGTAAATATATCCTTAGCACACACACTTGCACTGCCGTTTGCACAGTCAAGCGCAATGGTCATTCCGTCAAAGCGAACCGATGCAGTTGAAATCACATGAGAAACATAATCA
>JAIDEF010000207.1 GCA_029054965.1 Eubacterium sp. | reverse complement strand
GGTTATAAATATACTTTAATTGCTCAAAATTATGAGATGATTATTTTAAATAAACCTGTTTGTGTTGTTGAATATCGTAACGACGGAAGCAGTATGAATATGCTTCGTCAGTATAAAAAAAATCCAAAGGGCTTTGCTTTTATAAGAAAAGTTCATATGAAATATAATAAATCCGCAAAAAGAAATTTTATCGAAAATATTCATTATGTATCAAGTTCTATTTTTATTAAAAATAGAAAGTTTGTTCAAGAATCACCGATGAAGGCTATGACTATTGCGTCTATACCTTTTGGAATAGCGTTGAATATTTATATAAGAATTAAAACAAGGAATGACAAGTGATAGTATGAAAAAGAGAATTTTTATTTTTTCACATGCTCTTGAAATTGGTGGTGCTGAAAGAGCTTTATTAGCGTTACTGAAAAGTTTCGATTATAATCAATATGATATTGATTTGTTTTTGCTCAGACATAATGGTGAGCTTATGGATTTAATTCCTGATAAGGTGAATCTTATTCCTAAGCAAAGCAAGTATTCCTGTTTAGCTGTTCCGCTTTTTGATACTATAAAAAAAGGTGATTTTGATATTGCGATAGGGCGAATTGAAGGAAAACTGAGAGCAAAGTATTTCAATAAAAAAATGAATTATAGTGATAGTTTGGCTGCATTAGATTACAGTCATAAATATACCAAAAAATATATGCCGATAATTTCCAATAAGGAGTATGATTTGGCAATCAGCTTTTTGACGCCTCATTATTTTGTTACGGAAAAGGTTAATGCAAAAAAGAAAATAGCATGGATACATACCGATTATTCTTATTTGAATTTAGATATTGTTTCCGAACTGAAAATGTGGTCTGCATATGATCATATTATTTCAATTTCAAAAGATGTAACAAAAGCCTTTTTAACAAAATTTCCGTCTTTGGATAATAAAATTGTATTAATAGAAAATATATCGTCTAAAGCATTTATCGAGTCACAGGCAGATATGCTTGAGGTTAACGATGAAATATCCGCTCCTGATATTAAGCTGCTGTCAATCGGCAGATTTTGTGAAGCCAAAAATTTTGACAATATTCCTGAGATTGCCGGCATTATCAAATCAAAGGGCATTGATTTTAAATGGTATATTATCGGATATGGCGGTGACGAGCAGCTTATTCGTTCCAAAATTGCCGAGTTTAATATGGAGGATACTGTCATAATTCTTGGCAAAAAGGAAAACCCTTATCCATATATAAAGGCTTGCGATATTTACGTTCAGCCGTCACGATATGAGGGCAAGGCAGTTACCGTATGTGAGGCGTTGCTTTTAAACAAGCCGGTTGTTATAACTGATTATCCTACAGCACACAGTCAGGTGAAAAACGGCTTTGACGGTGTGATTGTTCCGCTTGATAATCAGGGCTGTGCAAATGCGCTTGCAGAGATTATGACAGACAAGGAACTTCTTAATAAGCTTGTTGAAAATATGAAAAATACCAATTATTCAAATGAAAGTGAAATAGATAAATTATATGAGTTGATAGAGGATTAAATTATGATACCTAAAAAAATTCATTATTGCTGGTTTGGGGGAAATCCAAAGCCTGACAGTGTTCAAAAGTGCATAAACAGTTGGAAAAGGTTTTGCCCTGATTATGAAATAATTGAATGGAATGAAAGTAATTTTAATA
>JAIDEF010000206.1 GCA_029054965.1 Eubacterium sp. | reverse complement strand
ATATAGTGTTATTATAATATATAAAAAGAATAAATACAAGTTTATTCAAATTTTTGTTGACAAGATATTGTATTTTAATATATAATATCTACCGTTAACGTGGAGTTTTATCTCTTCGACAAAATTTGCCTGTACTATACCCGTACAGAGAATATAAAAGATTAAGACAAGTTTAGTCTTTTGATAGGAGTGAAAAAAATGAAAAGAACTTTCCAGCCAAAGAAGAGACACGCTAAGAAAGAGCATGGCTTCAGAAAAAGAATGGCAACTAAGAATGGTAGAAAGGTACTTGCCCGCCGTCGTGCTAAGGGCAGAAAGAAGCTTTCTTACTAATTACCGATTAGGAGTGATTGGGTGAAAAGCAAAACCTTAAAACAAAACAAGGATTTCCGAAGGCTCTATTACAGGGGCAAAAATAAAGCCTCTTCCTGTATCGTTACCTATGTTATGAAAAACCGAAGCGGTGAAACCAATTATGGAATTACCACAGGCAAAAAAATCGGAAATGCAGTTAAAAGGAACCGTGCAAGACGGTTAATAAGAACAGCATTTTCAGAGCTTGAACAACGGTTAAACAGCAGCTATGATATTGTTTTTGTCGCAAGAACAAAAACAAGTCAGGTAAAAATGCAGGAGGTTAAAGCCCAGATGGAGGAGCAGCTTAAAGCATTAGGTGCACTGGATTGAAAAAGATATTGATTTTTTTAATAAAAACCTATCAGTTGACAATCAGCCCAAGGTTTTCACACGGCTGTTGTCGGTTTAATCCTACCTGCTCTCAATATGCTATTGAGGCAATTGAAATTCATGGAATTTTCAAGGGGAGTCTTTTAGCTGCTTGGAGAATTTTAAGGTGTAACCCTTTTTCAAAAGGAGGCTGGGATCCTGTTCCCCCTAAAATTAACAAAGAGGATAGATAATGAATAGTAGTTTAATTTTACTTGCAGCCAACAATGTTGTATCAAACGGTATAGGCGTATTCAAGCCTCTTTATTGGTTATTCGGTAAATGTATGGAATTTCTTATGGACGTACTCGGTAACCAATACTTTCTTGCTATCGTAATTTTTACAATTGTTACACGTTTGATTCTTTTGCCGCTCAATATAAAGCAGCAAAAGACAATGGCAAGAACTACAAGATTGCAGCCAAAAATTCAGAAAATTCAAAAGAAATATGCCTACAGCGGAAATGACCCTAAAGAGCGTCAGAAGATGCAGGCAAAAATGAACGAGGAAATGCAAAATCTCTACAACAGAGAAGGTCACAATCCAATGCAGATGGGCTGCGGACCAATGCTTTTCCAGATGGTATTCTTAATGGGTATCATCGGTATCATTTACTACCCCATTTCCTATGTATTAGGTGCAAAAGATTTTATTGATAATTCTCAAGCGATTTATGATGCTGTATACCCTATTTATCAAGGGATTGCAGGCGAGAATGCAAAAATCACTTATTTCCAGTTGAATATTCTTGAAAATTTTGATGCATACAGAGAAACACTTATAACATCCTTCCCTGAAATTTTCACTGAACAGATTTGTGCAGACATTGATGTTTACCGTGGCGGTATGGCACTGTTCGGTATTGATATGACTGCCGTTCCTCACTGGAAGGACGGAATTATTGTTATTATTCCTATTCTCTGTCTTGTAACATCATCAGGTTCAAGCTTAATA
>JAIDEF010000205.1 GCA_029054965.1 Eubacterium sp. | reverse complement strand
TTTCCGCTATTATTTTTCTCGGTAGTATCAGAGGTATCCTGTTTTTCTGTAGTTGCCTCAGCATGACCGCCGCAGTAGCCCGGCAGATTATCAGCATCATACCAGCCATAATTTCCTGAACCTGATGACAGCTTGCCGCAGGAGCTGCAATATGCCCTCTGAACTATACCATCATATTCGGGGAATTTTGATGATAAATCATCGCCCCTTGCTTCAAGCTTTTCATAAACCTCACCAAATACGGTTTTCCATATGGTACCTGCAGGGTTGCTTGAAAGACTGTAATGAACCTCTTTAGGAGTGTCATAGCCATACCATACTGCCGCAACAAAGTTTGGTGTTCCGCCAACAAACCAACGGTCCTTGTCATCATTAGTTGTACCGGTTTTACCAAAGCACTCAATACCTGACAGCTTATACGAGGTACCTGTACCCTGAGTCATAACAGTCTGCAGCAGCTTATTCATAAGCCATGCCGTGCTTTCACTCAAAGCTTCCTGCTTTGTTTCTTCAGGCTTCTTTTCAATAATCACATTATCCTGACTGTCTGTAACCTTATAGTAAGAATAAGGCTCATAATAATTACCGCCATTACCGAATGAAACATAACCTGCTGTCAGATCAAGAACAGTTGCACCATTAGTCAATGAACCAAGAGCCAATGGACCGTAATCAACATCACGTATACTGTCAATTGTTGAAAGATGGAAATTCTCTGTAAGGAATTCATATGAATAATCAACAGAAATCATATCAAGTGTTCTTGCAGCAACAGTATTAAGTGACTGTGCAAGACCATACTGCAGGGTTACATTATTGCTTGAATAACCACCGCCCTGATTATGAGGCCACGGCTCGCCCTCGACCTGCATAAACGGTGCATCCTTAATATGTGTTGACCAATAAATATTTACATTATCGTCATTTTTACTTTTTTCAAGTGCAGGTGCATAAACCGAAAGCGGCTTTATTGATGAACCTGCAGGACGGGTTGACTGCGATGCTCTGTTAAGAAGCATTGCACCCTTATTCTTACCTGTACCGCCGATTATGCCGAGAACTCTGCCCTCATAATTCATAATGCACATAGCACCCTGAACTGTTTCATCAGGCATACGCTTATAATTTTCATATACATCCTCAAGCGAATCCTGTACATCAAAATCAATTGCAGAATAAATTTTAAGACCGCCGCCGTAAACAAGGTCGTGAGCCTTTTTACTTGTATAACCCATTTTCTGCAAATCTTCCTGAACAGACCTGATAACAAAATCAACATAGTAATTTGTTATGTCGTCGTTATCCTTTTTAGTATTTTTATCTTTAAGCTGTGAGCCTTTATAATTTTCACTGTTTGTGAAAATCATTTCATATTCCATAGCCTCCTTATACTGTTCATCATTAAGGAAGCCATTTTCCTTGGAATTCATTTCACCAAGAATCCATTCCTGTCTTGTTCTGTTATTCTCAGGATTCTGCAACGGATCATAATAGGTTGGTGCTTTCGTAATGGCTGCTATACTTGCACACTCAGCTGCATTGAGGTCGGAAACCTCCTTGCCAAAATAAATCTCTGCAGCAGTTTTTACGCCGTAACAGCCGTTTGAAAGATAAATTGTGTTAAGATAAGCCTCAAGAATTTCTTCTTTTGTATAATTTCTTTCAAGATTAAGAGCTCTTAAAATCTCGTTGAACTTTCTTACATAGGTTACCTTATTATCGTCAGTCAGGTTTTTAATTAACTGCTGGGTAATTGTTGAGCCGCCCTGGTCATTCTGTTTGATAAAAACACCAATAGTTCTTTTCCAGTCAACACCATGGTGCTTTCTGAATCTTTTATCCTCAGTAGCAATAATTGTGTTCGCCATATATTCGCTCATTTCATCAAGGTCAACCCATATACGGTTTTCCTCACCATGAAGTCGTGTTATTTCAACGATATCATCACCATCATTTCCATAAATGAACGAGGTCTGATTCTGAGAAAGAGCCTGCTCTGTCAAATCAAACACAGGGTCGCCGTATACAATACTGTAACCATAAATAGCAATAACCGAAAAACAAACAATACCCACTACGCCGACTACCATCAGCATACCAAGAAGCACCTTAGCGACGTTATTCAAGGTTCTTTTTGGTTTTCCGCCTTTAGCTTTATTTCTTTTAGCATTTTTAGCCGCAAGCTCTTTTTCAATCTCTCTTCCTCGCTGAACCTTTTTGTTCTTTTTTTCGGGAGTCGGAACATTATATGAGCTTGGCAATTTATTAGAGCTATTGTCTTCACGCTTCTGCTTGTCCTCATCAAAGGCTTTGGCAGAATTATTCATAAATGATTCAAGC
>JAIDEF010000204.1 GCA_029054965.1 Eubacterium sp. | reverse complement strand
TTATAATGCAATCGGTCAGAAGGCATCAAGTGTTGCAAAGCTTGTTCATACGCTTGAAAAGGCAGGGGCAATGGATTATACAATTATCGTTTGCTCAACAGCCTCAGACCCTGCATCATTACAATATATTTCTCCATATTCTGCAACAGCTATCGCTGAGTACTTTATGTATCAGGGTAAGGATTGTCTTATTGTTTATGACGATCTCAGCAAGCATGCGGTTGCCTATCGTGCATTGTCACTTCTTCTGGAAAGAAGCCCGGGACGTGAGGCATATCCCGGTGACGTTTTTTATCTTCATTCACGTTTGCTTGAGCGTTCAAGCAAGCTAAGTGATGATTTGGGCGGCGGCTCAATTACGGCACTGCCTATTATTGAAACACAGGCAGGTGATGTGTCTGCATATATCCCTACAAATGTAATTTCAATTACAGACGGACAGATTTTCCTTGAAAGTGATTTATTCTTCAGTGGTATGCGTCCTGCAGTAAATGTAGGTCTTTCTGTATCACGTGTAGGCGGTGCAGCACAGACAAAGGCAATGAAAAAGGCGGCAGGCTCTCTGCGTATTGATCTTGCTCAGTTCAGGGAGATGGAGGTATTTACTCAGTTTTCTTCAGATTTGGACGAGGAAACTAAGGCAGGCCTTGATTACGGTAAGGGTCTTATGGAGCTTTTAAAGCAGCCTCTTGGCAGACCGCTTTCGCTTGCGGATATGGTAATTACTTTAGTTGCTGCAACGGGAAGAAAATTTATGGATGTTCCTGTTGTCAAAATCAAGCAGTTCCAGATGGATATGCTTGAATATATCAATTCAAATTATGCCGGCATAGTATCGACAATTGAAACCGATAAGGTGCTGGAAGATTATATAAGAGAACAGATTTTAGATGCTGTTGATGAATTTAAGAAGGTAAATAATGGCTAATTCCCGTGAAATTCAGGCCCGTATGAAGTCGATTAAGGACACAATGAAAATCACTAATGCAATGTGTATGATTTCAAGCTCCAAGCTTCAGAAGGCGAGGAAGGACCTTAAAAATACTGAGCCTTATTTCTATGCAATTCAGGATGCATTGGCGAAAATACTTGACCTTTCACCCGAAACGGGCAGCGAATTTTTTAACAAAAGGGAAAGTATACCCAAACAGGAAAGAAAGCAGGGATATATTGTTGTCACTGCCGACAAGGGTATGGCCGGTGCTTATAATCACAATGTTATAAAAATTGCAGAAAAAGAGGCTTTGTCCGATAACAAGAATATGCTTTTTGTTGTAGGGCAGGTGGGTCGAAGATATTTTGAAAAAAAGAATATTCCTGTTGATATTAATTTTAAGTATACAGCACAAAATCCAAATATGAACAGGGCAAGAATTATCAGCGAGAACATGGTGGACCTGTTTAAAAAAGGTGAGCTTGATGAGGTCTATATTGTTTACACAAGAATGGTGAATTCTGTTACCTTTAACGCAGAAATCAAACAGCTTCTGCCTTTGAAAAAGGTTAAAAGTATTAATGCAGACGAAAATAATTATCAGACCTGTTATTTTGAACCGAATGTTGATAAGGTTTTTGATTATATCATTCCTAATTATATTGCCGGCTTTATTTACGGTGCTCTCGTTGAGTCTTACTGCTCTGAGCATAATGCAAGAATGATGGCTATGCAGACTGCAACCGATGCTGCAAAGGATATGTTGAAGCAGCTTGGTATTGAATTTAACCGTGCCAGACAAGCAGCTATTACGCAGGAAATAACAGAGGTAATAGCAGGTGCCAAGGCACAGAAAAACAAAATGAAGTAGGAGGTGTCCTTTAAATGAATACAGGTAAAATTGTTCAGGTAATGGGTCCTGTTGTTGACGTTGAGTTTGAAGGCGAATTACCAAATATTAAGGACGCTCTAGAGGTTACTGTTGACGGCAAAAGGCTTGTTATGGAGGTCAGTCAGCATATAGGCTCAGGCTGTGTGCGCTGCATTATGCTTGCCGCATCTGAAGGTCTTTGCAAGGATATGGAGGTTGCTGCTACAGGTGACGCCATTAAAGTTCCTGTTGGAAACAGAACTCTCGGCAGACTTTTTAATGTTGTGGGTGAAACCATTGACGATGGCGAAAAGCTTGATGATGCCGAGCATTGGTCAATTCACAGAAGTGCTCCGTCTTTCGAGGAGCAGGCAAGTGAGGTTGAAATTCTTGAAACCGGTATCAAGGTTATTGATCTTCTGACACCTTATCAGAAGGGTGGAAAGATTGGTCTTTTCGGCGGTGCAGGTGTAGGTAAAACCGTGCTTATACAGGAGCTTATTACAAATGTAGCAACACAGCACGGCGGTTATTCCATATTCACAGGCGTGGGTGAGCGAAGCCGTGAGGGAAATGACCTTTGGAAGGAAATGGGTGAAAGCGGTGTTCTTGAAAAAACCGCACTTGTTTTCGGTCAGATGAATGAACCTCCCGGAGCAAGAATGAGAGTTGCTGAAACAGGTCTTACTATGGCAGAGTATTTCCGTGATGTTGATCATCAGGATGTACTGCTCTTTATTGATAATATTTTCCGTTTTGTTCAGGCTGGCTCTGAGGTTTCTGCTCTTCTTGGCAGAATGCCGTCGGCCGTTGGTTATCAGCCGACACTGGCAACAGATGTAGGTGAGCTGCAGGAGCGTATTGCTTCCACTAAGAACGGTTCTATAACATCCGTTCAGGCGGTTTATGTGCCTGCCGATGACCTGACAGATCCTGCCCCTGCTACGACCTTTGCACACCTTGACGCTACAACCGTTCTTTCGAGAAAGATTGTTGAAAAGGGCATTTACCCTGCGGTTGATCCTCTCGAGTCAAATTCACGTATTCTTGAGGCGGATGTTGTTGGCGAAGAGCACTACGAGGTTGCCAGAAAGGTGCAGGCTTATCTGCAGAAATATAAGGAGCTTCAGGATATTATTGCAATTCTCGGTATGGAGGAGCTTTCCGACGAGGATAAACAGATTGTATATCGTGCAAGAAAGATTGAAAAGTTCCTGTCACAGCCTTTCCACGTTGCAGAAGCATTTACGGGTATTCCGGGTGTCTATGTGCCTGTAAAGGAATCGGTAAAGGGCTTTAAAGCGATTGTTGATGGTGAGGTTGATGATGTTCCTGAAATGGCATTCTTTAATGCAGGAACTATTGAGGATGTTCTGAAAAAAGCAGAACAAATGAAATAAGGTGATAGTGTGAAAAATCACACTATCTCGATTATATTGCCCTCGAAATTTGCCTGTGGCATAATTTCGAGATGGCTGTAATCACCATTAACGCCTTGTCAGGCTACAGTAGGTGTTGATGATTTTTAATGAACTATTTGTAGCCTGAAAGGCTATGGTGATTTTATGAATACCTTTCAATTAAAAATTATTGCATCAAACAGAACCTTTTTTGATGGCGAGGCACAGCAGCTTGTTGTTCCCCTTGTTGACGGCGGAAGTCAGGGATTTCTTGCAAAGCATGAAAACTGTGTTGTTCCCATTGATTCAGGTGAAATGAAAATAACAGATGCCGGCGGTAAAGAAATTCCTGCTTATGTGGGAAACGGATTTCTGGAATTTCTTGACAATTCGGCTGTTCTTGTATGTATTTCTGCCGAGCTGCCTGAGGAAATTGATGCACGCCGTGCACAGGAGGCAAAGGAAAGGGCTGAGGAGGATATGCGGTTTAAGCAGTCACAGCTTGAATACTATCATTCACAGGCTAATCTGGCACGAGCAATGGACAGACTTAAAATTAAAAACCGTCATAATATATGAAAAACAGCGGATGCTACTTTAATGTAACATCCGCTGTTTTTATGCTAGTGAATATTTTTCGCAATATTCCTCAAAGGCTTCAATAAAAGAAGAGCTTGTGCTTTTTAATCCCTTGGAATATTGATGAATACGATAGCTTTTTTGTGACAGTTCGATAATGCAGAGTGCAAGGTTTGAGCAGTGGTCTGCAATTCTTTCAAGGGAGTTGATTATATCAAAAAATAATATTCCGTTTTCAATGCTGCACTGCGTGTTTTCCATACGCTTGGAGTGTTTTGCCTTTATCTGAACCTTAAGGTTATCTATAACCTGTTCAAGCGGTTCAATTCTGTTTGCTGCCTCCAAATCATCGTTAATGAATGCAGATATCGCATTTTCGGTAATTTCCTTAACAGCATTGCTCATAATTTCCAGTTCGTCATTTGCTTCCTTGCTGAAATGAATTTTATCCCTATGCATTTGCTGCTTAACTCTTAATATGTTGTAGGCGTAGTCACCGATTCTCTCAAAATTGCCGATTGCATGTGAAAGCATTGACAGTCTTACCGAATTGTTTAGATTTAATTCGCCTGCACTTATTTTTACAAGATAGGTTTCAAGCTCATCCTCATATTCATCGAGCCGGTGTTCATTTTCCGAAATTTTATTGTTTTTTAAGGATGAATATTTTTTTAATATATTCAGTGACAGTATTGTGTTTTCAAGTGCAGTTTCTGCCATTGCATTGCACTGCTCTTTAGCCTTGTCAATAGCGTATGCATTTGATAAGATAAATTTTTCGTCAATCAGCTCACTGTTTTCATCCTTGCCGTTTGGTATGATAATACAGGCAAGCTTTTCGAGCCATTTGCCGAAAGGAAAAAGAAGTACTGTTGAAAATACATTAAATATTGTGTGTATTGCGGCTATGCTTCCTGCATTAATGCTTTCCTCGAACAATGGCAGTTTCAGAATATTTTTTACTGAGTAAAAAACAAGCATAGCAGCAGCAACACCAAGTGTGTTAAATATCAGGTGAATAACGGCTGTTCTTTTTCCATTTTTGCTTGTGCCTACAGATGAAATAAGTGCTGTGATACACGTTCCTATATTTTGTCCGAGTATTATCGGAAATGCGGAGGAAACTGTTATTGAGCCTGTTACAGCCAATGCCTGAAGTATGCCGACAGAGGCTGAGGAGCTTTGAATAACTGCGGTCAGCAATGCACCTGCAAGTATGCCGAGTATAGGATTTGAAAACATTGTAAGTATACCTGTAAACTGCGGCACATCCTTAAGCGGTGCAACAGCCGCACTCATATAATCCATACCGAACATCAGTGTTGCAAAGCCAAGCATAATTGCGCCGATATTTTTCTTCTTTTCATTTTTTTTCGAGAATAACAGAAATACACCTATTATTGCTATAACAGGTGCAAAGGATGAGGGTTTTAGCAGCTTGATGAATATATTTGAGCCTTCAATGCCTGTCAGTGAAAGCAGCCAGCTTGTAATGGTTGTTCCTATATTCGCACCCATAATAATTCCCACAACCTGGTGCAGTGTCATAATTTTTGAATTAACAAAGCCTACAGCCATAACAGTTACGGCTGAAGAACTTTGGATAACAGCAGTTACACCCGCACCAAGAAGCAGACCTTTAAGTCTGTTGCTCGTCATTTTTTCAAGCATTGTTTCAAGCTTGCCGCCGCTCAGCTTTTCAAGGGATGTTCCCATATAATTCATTCCGTAAAGGAATAGTGCAAGTCCTCCTGTAAATTGCAGTAAATCAAAAATTGTCATCGTATCACCTCAGGTACATTCTAATTATTTACAATTAAGTGCTCATTTAGAAGTGGTAAAACTTGCGTAAAAGATTTTAGTAAATGTAAAAAGCAGATTAACAAAGAAAAGATTTTGTTAATCTGCTTAACTTATATTTTACATTTGATTTTAAATGCTGCTGCCAGTACGGCTGACAGCATACATGCTATGGCTATTGACATCCATATTCCGTTAACACTGTATATATTCGGCAGTATAAGCAGCAGAATTAGTAAGAATACAATTATGCCTGCACTTGAAAAAATTGCCTTTGTTTTTTGCCCTGTTGACTGGAAATATGAGCTGAGAATAATTGTAAGCGGTATGAAAATCAAAGCAGGTGAAATAATCTGCAATGCCTTTGAACCTTCATTGATTATTTCATAATTATCAGTGAATATTCTGATGAAAGCCTTTGGAATAAATAATACTGCTATAACAGCAAGCAGTGAATAAGCTTCTGTTGCAAGCAGGCTGAAATTGACTGTGCTTTTTATTCTTGCTTTATTATCAGCACCGTAGTTATAGCTTATTATAGGTGATACTGCCTGTGCTGCTGCATTAACTGGCACAACTGCAAGCACTGCAATTTTACTGATATATGCAAAGGTGTTCACTGCCGTACTGCCTCCGAATTTCGAGAGAAGTCTGTTAATCAGTAAAAATATTAATGACATACTGCTCATTTGTATTAAGGTCGGTATGCCGATAATAACAATATCCTTTGCTGTTTGAAAATTGATTTTTATGTTATTGAAATCCTGACAGCTTATTTTTGTAAAGAATATTACACTCATTAAAAAGCTGGTGAAATAGCCGATAACTGTTGCAAGTGCTGCACCTTTAACACCCATATCAAGTATGCTTATAAAAATATAATCAAGAAAGATATTGACTGCAGTTGGTATTAACCATATTGCAAGAGAATAGCCCATTCTGCCCTCAGCACGTATAATTGATGAAAAGCCGGTAGAGAATACGTTGCCTATCAGAATTATTGAAAAGTATTCCTTTGCGTAAGGAGATATGTCATCGGTTACACCTGAGAGCCTCAGAATAGGTGTCATAAATATAAATCCGAGTACAGTGGTAATAACAGCAGTGCTATAGAAAATCAGCATTGCATTGGCAGTAATGCTGCCGGCTTTTCTGTAATCCTTTTCGCCAAGGTGTTTTGCTGTAAGTGCAGCAGCTCCGCCGCCGACCATCTGAGCAATAGCTGCCTGTATCATCATAAATGGAAATATAACCGATACTCCGCCCATAGCGTTGTCACCAACGCCGTGACTAATGAACAATGTGTCAACAATATTGTAAAGAGCATCAAAAAACAGTGCAAAAAATGTTGCTGACGAATAGCTTAGTATCAGCTTTGAAATCGGTTTGGTTTCCATTTCTTCTGCTTTTTTATTCTTATCCATTTTTTAATACTTTAAAAGCAGCCTTGTAAGTGACTATATTGAATATAACATTCCTCCACCATCCAAAGTGGCGTGGAGTGTAGCGGTAGTATTTTTCAACTTCCTGAATAACACCTAAAAGTCCCTGAGCAAAGGCATATCTTATTTCATTTTCATGGTTGATTTCAACAGGCTTATCTGCAGTTTTGTTATAAATTTCTATAGCCTTTTGCTTTGATTTAAGACCGAAAAAAGGATTGTTGTCAACACAGATAAAGTCAAATATTCTGTCACCCCAAAAGCTTCTTTCCGGATCAATCCAGCAATGCTCTGTTTTGCCGTTCTTATCCGTACAGCAGATTACATTACCATCCCACAGGTCATAGTTTACCATTGTGCTTTCAACATTCGTAAGTATATCTTTATATTTTTCGGCATATTCAAGGAGTCTTTCACCCTTCTTGGATTGCTTGCCTACACGCTTTGCGTCGTCGAGCAGATTTTTAATCATTGAACAGAGTGCATCATACCAGTTGTCATAAAGCTGATTTTGAACATATCCGAATTTATTGTTTTTGATTTTGTGTATTTGTGCAAGCATTAATGCAGTGTTTTCTCTTACAGCTTCAATGCCAAGCTTAGCGGTGCTTCTCATTTCTCCGTCAAGCTTTTCCATAATGAAATATTCTGTAGGAATAATACTTTTTGAATAATCAGTAAAATATACTTCGGGTACTCTTATATCTGTATGTTTTCTGATTTGATCATACCAGAATACCTCGCTTGACATCATTTTGTCCTCGTATGTCAGGACTGCAGTTTTGCTGTCCGGTGCCAGCTTTAATACATAGCTTTTATCTGCTTTCACTTCAAATACTGCATTGTATTCACCGTCTCCAAGAGGTGAAATGTTTGTTATATTGTCAATTCCGTATTGACTGAATATTTCTTTTATCTTGTTATCACTGATAAGAAATTTTGTTTTGCTCACCATAATGATTACCCCCTTTGCCTTGATATTACAATAACGAATTATGTTAGTCAAGCAGTTTGCGCTATTGATATAGGAATTGTGATATTATCAAAGAAAAACAGAGGTTATTCAACCTCATCCTTCAGCTTATCAAGCTTTGTTTCACCTATGACTGTAATGCCGTGGTCATACAGAAGCTGTGCAGTTATTCCGTTGCCTCTTATTGTTTTGCCGCTGAAGCTGCCGTCATAAATCTCGCCAAAGCCGCAGCTTGGGCTTCGTTCCTTGAGTATAGCAAGCTGACAGCCGCTTTCCTCTGCTACATAAAGAGCTTTTTCAGCTCCGTCCTCAAATGCTTCTGTCAAATCCTCACCCGTTTTTGAGTAAACTCTGCCGTTTTTTATTTCACTG
>JAIDEF010000203.1 GCA_029054965.1 Eubacterium sp. | reverse complement strand
CAGGCTTCGCTCTTTCATTTTTAATGAATTTAATTTTTTGAGGTGGAAAGATATGACAG
This sequence comes from Eubacterium sp., assembly GCA_029054965.1. Taxonomy (GTDB): domain Bacteria; phylum Bacillota; class Clostridia; order Oscillospirales; family Acutalibacteraceae; genus Eubacterium_R. Next base: position 8,327 of record JAIDEF010000203.1, on the reverse strand, counting down.
TTTATAAGGCTTTTAAACATTTTACTGCTGTGCTGACTGCATTGGCAATTATACTGGCGGCAGGAGCAGCTTTTGGTATTGGTTATAAGGTTTATAATGACAGACAGGAAAGCAGCTATACCCTGTCAAAGCTTGGCTCAAGCGGTGATGAGGTTAAGTCAATTCAGCGTAAGCTGAATTCATTGGGCTATTATAAAGGCTCCATTGACGGAATTTACGGAACCGAAACAAAGAAGGCTGTAACTTCATTTCAGCGTAACTGCGGAATAACGGCAGACGGAATATGCGGCTCACAGACACTGCTTTATTTGGGTTTGGGCGGCAGCAGCTCGGGAAACAACACAAGCTATTCAAGCTCAGATGTTCAGCTTCTTGCAAAGGTAATCAGTGCAGAGGCACGAGGAGAGTCCTATGAGGGACAGGTTGCTGTAGGAGCGGTAATCCTGAACAGAGTAAAGCATCCAAGCTTCCCTGATTCTTTAAGCGGTGTTATTTACCAAAAAGGTGCCTTTTCCTGTGTTAACGATTCCAACTGGTATGCGGAAGTAGCTGATTCCGCAAAGCGTGCAGCAGTTGATGCAATTAACGGCTGGGATCCATCAGGCGGTGCGATTTATTATTTCAATGCAAAAAAGACAAATGATGCTTTTATGCATTCAAGACCTGTTGTTAAGGTTATTGGCGACCATAAATTCTGCAAATAATTTTTTTGGTAATATTATTTTATAATAACAGATTTTCTTTATATTATCCCGGTTTAAATTGCAGACAATATTATTGCACTTAATGTGCAGGGAGGAGAATTTGTTATGAAAAAAAAGACAGCAAACACAATGAGAGCATTAGGTGCAACACTTGCCGTATGTTCAGCAGCGGCAATTATAGGTGCTTCAAAAACTGACAATATGTCAGCTAAAAAAACAATGAAAAAAACAGCAGATAAGGTTGTAGGTTTTGTTGATACGGTTGCATCATTAATGTAATGCTCTCAAAAATGAAAGCGAACAGTATTTTACTGCTCGCTTTCATTTATTTTATAAATTTATCAATTGCATTGTTAAGCTCGTCAAGCATTTCGGTGTTTCCCTCTTCGACTGCGTGAACAATACAATGGTCAAGATGATCCTTAAGTATAACCTTTCCTGTATTGTTAAGGGCTGATTTTACGGCTGCAAGCTGAACTAATACGTCGCTGCAATCCTCACCGTCCTCAACCATTTGCTTAACCTTCTGCAGGTGACCGATTGCCTTGGCAAGCCGGTTAGTTACATCCTTGGTGTGTTTATGGCTGTGTGTATGATTGTGATGATGTGCTTCACTCATATTTTATCAAGTGCCTGCTGAATGTCAGCAATGATATCGTCAGCATCCTCAATACCAACGCTGAAGCGAATAAGGTCAGGGCTAACGCCGCATTCCTCAAGCTGGTCGTCAGTAAGCTGGCGGTGTGTTGTTGATGCAGGGTGCAGGCAGCAGGTACGTGCATCAGCAACGTGTGTAACAATTGCTGCCATTTTTAATGAATCCATAAACACAGTTGCGGCTTCACGTCCGCCTTTGATACCAAAGGATACTACACCGCAGGTGCCATTTGGCATATATTTCTGAGCAAGCTCATATTGTGAGTCATCCTCAAGCATTGCACATTTTACCCAGTTGATTTTTTCGTTATTTTTAAGATATTCTGCAATCTTTTTTGCATTTTCGCAGTGTCTTTCAACTCTCAGGTGCAGTGTTTCAAGTCCTACATTAAGCAAAAATGCATTCTGCGGAGCAGGGATTGAGCCTAAATCACGCATAAGCTGAACAGTTGCCTTGGTAATATATGCACCCTTGCCGAAAGTTTCGGTGTAAGTGATACCATGGTAGCTTTCATCAGGTGTGGTCAAGCCCTTGAATTTATCGTTTTGTGTCCAGTCAAAATTACCGCTGTCAACGATTGCACCGCCGATTGTTGATGCATGACCCTCCATATATTTAGTTGTGGAGTGTGTAACAATATCGCAGCCAAATTCAAACGGACGGCAGTTGATAGGTGTTGCAAAGGTGTTATCTATAATGAGCGGAACACCGTTTGCATGAGCTACCTTTGCAAAGCGCTCGATATCAAGTACGTCAATGCTTGGGTTTGAAATTGTTTCGCCGAAAACAGCCTTGGTGTTCGGCTTGAAGGCTGCCTGGATTTCCTCTTCAGTTGCCTGTGGTGAAACGAAGGTGAAGTCAATACCGAGCTTTCTCATCGTTACATTGAAAAGGTTAAAGGTACCGCCGTAAATTGCAGATGATGATACAATGTGGTCACCTGCCTCTGCAATATTGAATACGGCGTAAAAGTTAGCTGCCTGACCTGAGGATGTAAGCATACCTGCTACACCGCCCTCAAGCATTGCAATTTTCTGTGCTGCGTAATCGCAGGTTGGATTCTGCAGACGTGAGTAGAAATAACCGCTCTTTTTCAAATCGAAAAGATCGCCCATTTCCTCACTGCTGTCATATTTATATGTTGTGCTCTGCACAATCGGTATTACTCTTGGCTCGCCGTTTTTTGGTTCATAGCCACCCTGAACACAAATTGAATTAATTTTCATTGTTTATCCTCCTGTCAGTCACCCATATATCCGCTGAACAGAACATTGCCGTTATATGCATCAATGCAAATGTAGGCTGTTCCTATTAACTCTGCAGTATCAGTATAACCGACTACATAAAATGAATGACCTGTTAAATTTTCTGATTCGGCAGTATTGCCGTAACCATGGTTGTATGCCCATATTCCGTCGTCAGGATTTTTTAGCTCAATGCCGGAATATTCAAAGGCATCAAAGCTGTTGTAACGATTGGCGTCACATTCCGCCTTCAGTGCTTTGTCGGCAATTTTTTTTGCCTCATCCTCTGCAATGTTAATTACCTCGGATTTATCGGCAATCGTTGTTCTTTCCGTCGTTTTGCTTTCTGTAACAGTTGTTTGTTCAGATGTGCTTTGGTTATCTTGCTCAGCCTTTGAACATCCTGCAATTGCAAAAGCAACAATAATGCACAGTGTAAAAGCAATTAATTTTTTCATAATCAGTCCTCAAGAAAATGCTTCATTATGCTTGGACCGTGGTCAATGAAATTGCCTGTTTCCTTGGCAGTTTCCTCGTTGATAGTTTCAACACCTTTTATTTCATTATTCTTATGATAAATGAGATATGGCACAGGGTCGCTTGCGTGCGTGCGTGTAACAATCGGTGTCGGATGGTCAGGTAAAATCATAATTTTATAATCATCAAATTTTTCAAGACCTTTAAATAAAATAGGTAAAACACGCTCGTCAATCATCTCAATTGCTCTTACCTTGTTTTCAGGCTCATTTCTGTGACCGCATTCGTCAGGTGCTTCAAAATGAATGTAAACCAAATCATTTCTGTCAAGAAGCTCAATGCCTGCTTCTGCCTTGCCCTCAAAGTTGGTGTCAATATAGCCTGTTGCCCCTTCAACCTCGGCAACCTCCATTTTTGCACATCCGCCGATGCCTTTAATAAGGTCAACGGCAGATACTACTGCACCCTTGATACCGTAGATTTCCTCAAATGGTGAAAGTGCAGGACGCTTGCCCTCACCCCAGAGCCAGATTGAGTTTGCAGGGCGCTTGCCTGCCGCTTTTCTTGCAATGTTAACAGGGTGGTCCTTTAAAAGCTCGTAGCTCTTTTTCATCATATCAATAAGCGGCTTTGCATTCTCGCTTGTTGAAAGGTGTTCGGTAATAACCTTGCCTGTAATATCGTGAGGGGGAGTCATTTTGCCAAGGTCAGTTGTGCCGTTGTCCCAGATAAGACAGTGGCGGTAAGAAACACCGGGGTAAAATTTAAACTCATCTGTGCCAAGCTTTTCTTCAATATATTTGATTAATACTTCAGCCTCCTCGGTTGAAATATCGTCTGCACAGTAATCCTCAATCGTCTTTTTTTCATAAGGCAAATCATCCTCGCTGAGGGTAACAAGGTTTGTTCTCAGTGAAACGTCAGTGGGTTTCATATCAATGCCGATTGATGCGGCCTCCAGCGGACTTCTGCCTGTGTAATATTTCATTGGGTCAAAGCCCATAACGCTCATATTCGCAACGTCACTGCCCGGCTTCAGACCCTCGGCAACTGTTCTGATTAAGCCGACCTCAGCCTTTGATGCAAGCATATCCATATTTGGCTTTTTTGCACACATCATAGGTGTTTTTCCGTCAAGTGCAGGAACGGGATAGTCAGCCATACCGTCGTATAAAACAACTACATACTTCAAAGTATCAATCCTCCGTATAGATTTATTGTACTAATTTAGGGCAGGCATAGAAACCCGCCCTAAATAAATTTTGTGTTTACTTAAAGTAATTCACACCGCTCTCAAATATTTTCATATCCTTTTCAAACGGGACGTTTGCATAAAGGTCGGTACCCTTACGCTCACTGTGACCCATTTTACCGAGTACTCTGCCATCGGGTGAGGTGATACCCTCAACTGCACAAACAGAGCCGTTAGGGTTGAACGGCATATCATCAACAGGTGTGCCGTCAAGGTTAACATACTGTGTAGCTACCTGACCGTTTTCAATGAGCTTTTTCATAACATCATCGTTTGCAACAAATCTGCCTTCACCGTGGCTGATTGGTACTGCAAAAACATCGCCTGCATTAACACCGCTGAACCAGGGTGATTTAACACTGCTGATTCTTGTGTATGCCATTTGTGAAATATGTCTGCCAATGGTGTTAAAGGTCAATGTCGGGTCAGTATCCTTAATTTCTCTTATTTCACCATATGGTACTAAGCCTAATTTTATGAGTGCCTGGAAACCGTTGCAGATACCAAGCATTAAACCGTCACGGCAGTTGAGAAGCTTTGTAACTGCTTCCTTAACCTTCGGATTTCTGAAGGTTGTAGCAATGAATTTACCTGATCCCTCAGGCTCGTCACCGCCGCTGAAGCCGCCGGGTAACATAATAATCTGTGATGATTCAATTTCCTTAACCATTTTGTCAATAGTTTCATTGATTGCTGCTGATGACAGATTGTTGACAACAAGGATTGACGCCTCTGCACCGGCCTTTTCAAAGGCTCTTGCAGTGTCAATTTCGCAGTTTGTACCCGGGAATGCAGGGATAAATACCTTAGGTCTTGCAACCTTGTTTTTAGCAACAAAGATTGAACGCTCCTTGTAAAGCGGAACATCAAACGGCATGTTTGCCTTTTTGCCTGAATCTGTTGCAAATACCTTTTCAAGCTTGCCTGTCCAAGCATCAATAAGCTCATCAATAGTCTGAACTGTGCCGTCTATTATGAACACGCCATTTTCGTTTGTTGTACCTAAAAGGATACCATCAAAGCTGTCAGCATCTGCAAGCTCAACAACAAAGCTTGCTTCTTTAGCTGCAAACAATGTTTCCTTATCAAGTCCCTGTGCGAAGGTAAAGCCCTGCTTGTTACCAAATGCCATTTTACAAACGCAGGCAGCAGCACCGCCCTCTTTAACAACAGATGCAGCAAGAATTTTGCCGCTGCGGATACCCTCATAAACACTTACCATAAGTGCCATTGCTTTTTCAAAATCAGGCAGACCGCTGTTTTCATCAACAGGCAGCGGTAAAAGCTTAACTGCTGAGCCTGTTCTCTTGAATTGTGCAGATACAGTTTTAGATGCTTCACTCATACCGACTGCAAATGATACAAGTGTAGGAGGAACGTCAAGCTCGTTAAAGCTGCCACTCATTGAGTCCTTACCGCCGATTGACGGGCACTTGTAACCAAGCTGAGCCTTTAATGCACCGAGCAGTGCAGCGGTCGGCTTGCCCCAGCGTGCAGGAGCATCGTTTAATCTTTCAAAATATTCCTGGAATGTAAGTCTTGCCTTTGACGGGTCACAGCCTACTGCAGCAAGCTTTGCCAGTGATTCGCTGACAGCAAAAGCTGCGGAATGGAAAGGTGACCAGCGTGAAAGCTTTGGAATAAAGCCATATGCCATAACAGTGGCTGTATCTGTTTCACCCTCAAGGAGCGGAATTTTAGCAACCATTGCTTCTTCGGGAGTGAGCTGATATTTACCTGCATAAGGCATTAATACTGTTGATGCACCTATTGATGAATCGAAGCGCTCAACAAGTCCCTTTTGTGAGCAAACCTCAAGTCTTGCAAGGTTTGCTTTTAATGCTTCAGCATTGTCAAGGTCTGCAAGCTCTGCAGGGATTTGCTTAGTGTAATTCTGATTGTCATCAACTGCAGTGATTTCGGCAGTTGCATGCTGGGTTACACCGTTTGTGTTTAAGAAATCACGGCTGAGGTCAACGATTTTGTCACCTCTCCATGTCATTTCAAGTCTGTTTTCATCTGTTACAACTGCAACAGGAGTTGCCTCTAAGTTCTCTTCGTTTGAAAGTGCAATGAACTTATCAACATCGTTTTTGTCAAGCACAACAGCCATACGCTCCTGTGACTCACTGATAGCAAGCTCTGTGCCGTCAAGACCGTCATATTTCTTTGGCACCTTATCAAGGTCAATCTTTAAGCCGTCTGCAAGCTCACCGATAGCTACGGATACACCGCCTGCACCAAAGTCGTTGCAGCGCTTAATCATTCTTGCAACCTCTGTTTTTCTGAACAGACGCTGGATTTTACGCTCAGTAGGCGGATTACCCTTCTGTACCTCTGCACCGCAGGTTTCGATTGATGAGCTGTTGTGTGCCTTTGATGAGCCTGTTGCACCGCCGCAGCCGTCACGTCCTGTTCTTCCGCCAAGGAGAACAATAACATCATCTTTTTGTGGGCATTCACGGATAACATTGTGCTTTGGGGACGCACCGATAACCGCACCGATTTCCATTCTCTTTGCAACATAGCCTGCATCATAAAGCTCTGTTACCTGACCTGTTGCAAGACCAATCTGGTTACCATAGCTTGAATAGCCTGCTGCTGCACCTGTGGTGATTTTGCTCTGCGGCAGCTTAGCATCAAGTGTTTCCTCAAACGGAGTTGTCGGGTCACCTGAGCCAGTAACACGCATAGCCTGATAAACATATGCTCTGCCTGACAGCGGATCACGGATTGCACCGCCAAGGCAGGTAGCAGCACCGCCGAACGGTTCAATTTCTGTTGGGTGGTTATGTGTTTCGTTTTTGAACTGTACAAGCCACTGCTCTGTTTTGCCGTCGATTACTACAGGTACTTCAATTGAGCAGGCATTGATTTCTTCACTTTCGTCAAGATTGTCAACAAGACCTCTCTTTTTAAGAGCCTTTGTGCCAATGCAAGCCATATCCATCAGGCAGACAATCTTATCTCTGTCGCCGTAAACCTCTTTGCGTACGTCAAAATATTCATTAAGAGCCTCTTCAATAGCCTTGTTATATTTGCTTTCATTGATTTTAATTTCATCAAGCTCTGTAGCAAATGTAGTGTGACGGCAGTGGTCAGACCAGTAAGTGTCAATAACCTTGAGCTCTGTTAAGCTTGGGTCCCTGTTTTCGTCATTCTTAAAGTAATCCCTTACCCAGCAAAGATCAGCAATGCTCATTGCAAAGCCCATTGACTTATGGTACTCAGCGATTTCATCATCGCTCTTTTCAATAAAGCCGTTAATGCGAACAATATCAGCGGGTACATCACTCTTTAAGTCAAGTGATTCAGGCTTGTCCATTGATGCAGCACGTGACTCAACAGGGTTGATAATATAGGATTTGATTTTTTCAAATTCCTCATCAGTTATGTCACCCTTAACAGCAATAACCTTAGCTGATAATACGTCAGGTCTTTCACCTGCAGTTAATAGCTGAATACACTGTGCAGCAGAGTCTGCACGCTGGTCATACTGACCGGGCAGATATTCAGTAGCAAAATATCTCCAGCCCTCAGGGATGGAAAGCTCGCTGTAGACATTATCAAGGTTAGGCTCGGAAAGGATTGTTTTAACAGCAGTGTTAAACTCCTCCTCGCTTAAGCCCTGAGCATCATAGCGGTTGATAATTCTTAAATCCTCCAATGCAGTAATACCTACATTGTTTCTCAGATCAGCCAGTGTTTGTCCGGCTTCAATATCATTACCTTTTTTCTTTTCAACAAATACACGATAAACCATTGCCATTTGATTTCTCCTTGGTAAAATTTAATCGCATATATAATAACACAAAATAATAAAAATGCCTATACAAAATTTGATATTTTTTTATTTTATTTTAAACGTATGTTTATCATGTATGCTGATTTATAAAGATTTAACAAAAAATTCCCCCAAACTATTCAATCTTTTCATTTTTTATGATATACTTAATAGCTGAATGTACATATTATTTTACGGAAAGAGGTGG
>JAIDEF010000202.1 GCA_029054965.1 Eubacterium sp. | reverse complement strand
ATATAAGGATATTCAGGTATCTATAGATTTGAATCCTTATAATTTAAATTAGGATAATAAAATTAGGAGAATAGAGAATGGCGTTAAGAAATATAGTTAAGCTTGGCGATCCTATTTTGTATAAAAAAAGCAGAGTAGTTGAAAAATTTGATGACAGGCTCGCTATGCTTATTGATGATATGAAGGAAACTATGTATGACGGCAATTGTGTAGGTCTTGCTGCTGTACAGGTTGGTATTTTAAAAAGAGTTGTTGTTATTGATATCGGTGAAGGTCCTATGGAGCTTGTTAATCCTGAGATAACTTTTTCTGAGGGTGAGCAGATTTCTCAGGAAGGCTGTTTGTCCTTGCCTGGAAAATGGGCAAATACTAAAAGACCGCAGAGGGTACAGGTTAAAGCACAGGATAGAAACGGGAAATGGCAGGTTTTTACAGGTGAGGATTTAAAGGCCAAGGCATTCTGTCATGAGATTGATCATCTTGACGGAATATTGTTTACCTCACATATCATTGACGGAGAAACTCTTAACAGTTAAAGGTGAGTAAATGAATTTAGTTTTTATGGGCACACCTGATTTTGCTGTGCCTGCTCTTGAGGCATTGTATAAATCAAAGCATAATATTGTTGGTGTGTTTTCTCAGCCGGATAAACCTGTTGGCAGAAAACAGTTGTTAACACCTCCGCCTGTTAAGGAATTTGCATTACAGAATGGTTTGTCTGTTTATCAACCGAATTCTTTAAAAAATGATGTTTCTTATGAATTAATCAAAAAGCTTAATCCTGATATTATCATTGTTGCTGCTTATGGTAAAATTCTTCCAAAGGATATTTTGGATATTCCTAAATATGGTTGTGTAAATATACATGCATCTTTGCTTCCTAAGTATCGTGGTGCTGCACCTATACAGTGGGCAGTAATCAATGGTGATAGTGAAACAGGTATTACTATAATGAAAATGTCAGAGGGTCTTGATACAGGTGATATGATTTTAGTTGATAGAACTGAAATCGGCGAGAATGAAACATCTGCAGAGCTTTTTGACCGACTTGCAGAGCTTGGTGCGGTTTCTTTGTTAAAGGCACTTGATATGCTGGAAAACGGCAGTGCTGAATTTATTTCACAGGACGATAATATTTCGACTTATGCTGCTAAAATTACCAAAGCACTTAGTCCGATAGACTGGTCAAAATCAGCTTCAGAGGTTCATAACCTTGTAAGGGGGCTTCAGACCTGGCCATGTGCATCAACAATTATTGACGGAAAAGAATTTAAAATTCATAAAACGGTATTGTCATTAAAAACCGGTAATAAGCCGGGTGAAATTGTTGATAATAAGGGTATGTTAACTGTTTGCTGCGGTGATGGACATTGTGTTGATGTGCTTGAAATTCAGCCGCGGGGCAAAAAGAAAATGGATATTAAATCATTTTTTGCTGGTAACAAATTAGAATTAGGTACAATTATAGGTGAATGATATGGGTGCATATTTTACTTACTATTTAACAGGCTTTATAATGATACCTGTGCTTTTGTTTGCAGTAGTTTGTCAGATAAAGGTTAAAAGCTCATTCAATAAATATTCTCGTGTAAAAAGTTCCAGAGGTATGACAGGTGCAGATGCTGCCTATCAGCTATTAAGAATAAATGGTATAACAGATGTAAAAATCAAAAGGGTATCCGGAAATCTTACAGATCACTATAATCCAAACACTAAGGAAATTTGTCTTAGTGAAGGTGTTTTTTCATCAACAAGTGTTGCGGCAATAGGTATTGCCTGCCATGAAGCAGGTCACGCGTGTCAGCATGCTGAAGGCTATTTCCCGCTTAAAATAAGAAATTTGGTTATTCCGGCAACAAGAATTGGTTCTTGGCTTGGTATACCATTGGCACTGATTGGTATGGTGCTTTATAGTGATACATTAATTTATATCGGAATAATACTTTATGCAGCAGTTGCACTTTTTCAGCTTATAACTTTGCCGGTTGAATTTAATGCATCACGCAGAGCTCTTAATACTATTGAAACAAATGCTTTTTTAGATGCCAATGAATATCAGGGTGCAAAGAGCGTATTGACTGCAGCAGCACTTACCTATGTTGCCGCATTAGTTTCTGCGCTTGCTACATTACTCAGATTATTTTTAGTAATTAATAGGAATAGAAGATAATATGAAAAATGCAAGAATGATTGCTTTTGAAACACTGCACAAAATATTTTATGACAGCACATATTCAAATCTTGCTGTTGACAGTGCACTGAAAGAACTTGAAACTGATAAAGCTTTTATAAGTGCTTTGGTTTATGGTGTTGTAGAAAGAAAAATAACGCTCGATTATTATATAAATAAATATCTCACATCAAAGCCTAAGCCTAAAATTATGACCATACTTCGGCTTGGAGCGTATCAGCTTCTGTTTATGGATAAGGTACCGAGCAGTGCCGCCATTAATGAGAGTGTTGAGCTTACACACAATATAAAACAGGATTATTATTCAAAGCTTGTTAATGCTGTTTTACATAAGATTGACAGTAACAGGGAGGATATTACTGAGCCTTCCATTAAATATTCTGTACCTGAATGTTTGATAAATATGTGGAATAAGCAATATGGTGCGGATACAGTCAGCAGCTTTTTGCCTGCACTGAACGAAAGACCTCCGATTTTTGCAATACCTAATTCAAAGTTTGTTGATGCTGAGGAGCTTTGCTACGAACTGCTTGAAGAGGGTGTTGAGTGTGAAGTGTTTGAGGACGTGGTGCTGATTAATTCAAGTATTGATTTTGACAGCAGTCGTTCTTACAAAAATGGTTTGTTCTACATAGAGGATTTGTCAAGCTATAACTGTGCAAAGGCACTTGATGCAAAGTCTGGCGAAACGGTTATTGATTTTTGTTCAGCACCGGGCGGCAAGGCTTTTACTATTGCACAGTGTATGGAAAATAATGGCAATTTATATGCTTTTGATTTATATGAGCATCGCACAGAGCTTGTAAGAAAGAGTGCTCAACGGCTTGAATTGAACGTAATATCAGCAAAAACAAATGATGCATCCGTATATAATGATGCCATACCTATGGCTGATAAAATTTTATGTGATGTTCCTTGTTCGGGATTTGGTATTGTAAGGCACAAGCCGGAAATTAAATATAAAAATTTGGATAGAATTAAGAATTTGCCTGAAATCCAATTAAATATTCTTAAAACATCTTCAATGTATTTAAAAAACGGCGGCAGACTGATTTATTCAACCTGCACACTGAACAAAAAAGAAAATGAAAAGGTAGTTGCTGCCTTTCTTAAAGAAAATTTAGGATTCAGCCTTGAATATGATAAAACAATTTTTCCGTCATTTCATGGCGGTGACGGATTTTATTTTGCGGTATTAACTAAAAATTATGACTGATATTAGAGCATTAACACTTGAACAACTTAATAGCTTAATGGCAGAGATGAAGCAGCCGAAGTTCCGTGCTAAACAGATATTCAAATGGCTCCATAGTGACGGTGTAAAATCGTTTGAACAAATGACCAATATCAGTAAGGAATTAAGATTAAGACTGGCTGAAAAATGCTTTATTTCAGACTGCGAGATTGAGGATAAATATGTATCTTCAATTGACGGTACGGTGAAATACCTGTTTCGTCTTTATGATGGTGAATATGTTGAAAGTGTAGTAATGAAATATAAATATGGCAGTACTATATGTGTTTCTTCTCAGGTTGGCTGTAAAATGGGCTGTACTTTCTGTGCATCAACTTTAGCAGGTTTTAAAAGAAATCTGACTGCCGGTGAAATTGAAAGCCAGCTCCACAGTGCACAAAAGGATTTAGGTATTCGTATATCACATATTGTTATGATGGGTATAGGTGAACCGCTTGATAATTTTGATAATGTGAAAGCATTTTTAAAAAATGTTAATGATGAAAATGGTCTTAATATTTCTATGAGAAATATTACACTTTCAACCTGCGGTATAGTTCCGAAAATTTATGAGCTTACGGATATGGATTTGCAGCTCACATTAACTATATCACTTCATGCACCGAATGACGTAATACGTTCAAATACAATGCCTATAAACAACAGATATAATATTGATGAGCTTTTGAAAGCCTGTATTGAATACGGGAAAAAAACAGGCAGACGCGTTAGCTTTGAGTATACACTGATTAAGGATGTAAATGACAGTGAGGAAGCTGCTTTAGAGCTTGCGGACAGATTAAGAGGCAGTCTTTGCCATGTTAATCTTATCCCTGTAAATGATGTCAGAGAAAGGGATAATAAACGCGGAAGTAAGGCTGATATAATCAAATTTCAAAATATATTGAAAAGAAATGGAATTAATGCTACAATAAGAAGAACGCTTGGTGCAGATATTAATGCATCCTGCGGACAGCTTAGACGATTAAAAAATCGAGGTGAGATTATTGAGAATAGTTGCAAAAACTGATAAGGGAAATGTTCGCGATTCTAATCAGGATGCTTATGCTGTTGGCGAATTTTCAGATGAGGTTGTATGGTCTGTGGTTTGTGACGGTATGGGTGGTGCTGCAGGCGGCAATATTGCATCCGCACTTGCAGTTAAGGTGATAAGTGACAAAATTAATGCCTCTTACAGAAATCAGATGCGTGACAGTTCAATAAAAAATATGCTTGATTCAGCTTTGACTGCAGCAAATATTGAGGTGTTTGATTTTGCTGAGGCTCAGCCTGATTTGAGAGGAATGGGCACAACGGTTGTGTGTGCAATTGTTCGTGATAATCAAGCCTATATAGCACATGCTGGTGACAGCCGTGCATATGTAATTAATAACGGCAATATCCGCCAGATAACCACTGACCACAGTATGGTGCAGGATTTGCTTTTAAGAGGTAAGATTACTCCTGAGGAGGCTGAGCATCATCCAAACAAAAATATAATTACCCGTGCAGTGGGTGTTAATAAGGCTATAGAAATTGATTTTGAGCAGATTGATTTAGAAGACGATGATACACTGCTTATTTGCACTGACGGTCTTTCAAACTATGTTTCAAATGATGAAATGCTTGAATTAATGAGTGACGGAAAGCATTATGCTTTCGCTGACAGATTAGTGAAGAAGGCCAATGACAACGGCGGCGGAGATAACATTACTGTTGTGGTTATATCAAAATAATTGGAGAGTTAAGTATGGATAATTATGTAGGAAAACGACTTGACGGGCGCTATGAAATACAGGAAATTATTGGCGTTGGCGGTATGTCTGTTGTATATAAAGCATACGACAATGTTGATGACCGTATTGTTGCAGTCAAAATTCTTAAGGATGAATTCTTGACTAATGACGATTTTGTACGGCGCTTTAAAAATGAAAGCAAGGCTATTGCATTGTTGTCACATCCCAATATCGTTAAGGTGTATGATGTCAGCTTTGGTGAGAAACTCCAGTACATAGTAATGGAGTATGTTGACGGAATAACACTTAAAGAGTATATTCAAAAGCAAAATGCAATTACCTGGAATGATGCATTGTTTTTTACAACACAGATTCTGCGTGCATTGCAGCATGCACACGATAAAGGTATTGTTCACAGAGATATTAAGCCTCAGAATATTATCCTTTTATCAGACGGAAGTATAAAGGTAGCTGATTTTGGTATTGCAAGATTTTCAAGAAGTGATACAAAAACGCTTACCGATACTGCTATCGGTTCTGTCCATTATATAAGCCCTGAACAGGCTAAGGGCGAGTTCACTGATGAAAAGGCGGACATTTATTCTGTCGGGGTTGTACTTTACGAAATGCTTGCAGGCAAAGTTCCTTTTGAGGCTGACAATGCTGTATCAGTTGCATTGATGCAGCTGCAGAATGATGCAAAGAAGCTGACAGAAATCAATCCCGATATTCCATTGGGAATTGAACAGATTTGTACTCACGCTATGCAGAAAAATCCTGATGACAGGTATTGTTCTGCTACTGAGATGCTTGTTGATGTTGAAGAGATAATTAAAAATTCTGATACAGTTTTTGACTATTCATATTTTGTTGATGAAGAGCCTACCAAGTATGTTATTCAGACGCAGGAAAACGAGCATCGACAGGAGCCTGTTTATGATCGTGATGATGAGTATGAGTATGAGGAAGAAGAGTATTATGACCCAAAGCATAAGAAAAAGGTGATTACAGCAGTTGTTATCGGTGTTGTTGTTTTAATCGGTGCAATTGTTGCTCTTGTTATGAGTATAACAGGTTCGTTCCAAACAAGCTCAGGCACTCTCGAAAACTTTGTAGGTCAGTCATACGATACTCTTATAAGCACAAATACAAAATATCAGTTTGTTCTTGAAACAGAGAAGACTGCTGACGCTCAGCCCGGTATTGTTTTAAGACAGTCACCTGAGGCAGGAACAAAAATAATTGATGGCAGCAAGGTAACGCTTGTTGTTGCTGCATCAATGGATGATATAGAAGTGCCGAATGTTTATGGACTGACTGAGGAAAAAGCTAAAAAAGCTTTTGAACAGGAAAAGCTGATAAACTATAAGTTTACCACTGTTGATAGTGAAACAGTTGAAGAGGGGAAGGTTGTTTATACCGACCCCAAAGCCGGAAGTGTTGTCGGCTCAGATTCTCAGATTACTATTTATATCAGTTCGGGCCCTACAACCGCTGTGGTAGAAACAATTACGGTTCCTGATGTTATCGGTCTTAAGCAGGAGGGTGCAAGGGCTTTCCTTGAAAAATGCGGTTTCAAGAATATCAGCTTTGTTACTGAGGATAGTATGACACCAAAGGGCGTTGTTCTTTCTCAGTCACCTAATGCAGGTGTATCAGCTCAAGCTGAAGATTCAATTAAAATCACGATTTCATCAGGTGTTACTACAACTACGACTGTAAAAACATACAAAGCAGCGTTAACTGTCAGATTGCCTGAGATTACTTCTGAAAGTGATACATTGATTATTGAGCTTGATGGAAAAAGCTATTCTTCAAATAAAGTCAAGCTTGATGGCTCGGAAAAAACATTCAGTATTCAGCTTGATAATACAGGAGATATGGAAATAAGGGTTTCGCTTGAATCAACAGGTGCTGTCCAGACAGAACGTATTAAGGGCGATAGCGACCAAAATATAAATATTGATTTCAGCAGTTTTTCAGTAACGAAGGAGCCTTCATCGACTGAAACTGGTGACGATTTGGAAAATTGAGGTTATATATGCTTGAAGGTCGATTAATTAAAGGTATAGGCGGTTTCTACTATGTAGAAGCCGCTGATGCTATATATGAATGCAAGGCAAGGGGTGTGTTCAGAAAGCAGAAAATTACACCGCTTGTTGGTGATATTGTCTTAATTACAATTAATGATAATTCTGAAAATACTATTGACGAAATTAAAGAGCGTAAAAATTCTCTTGTAAGACCTGCTCTTGCAAACTTAGACCAGCTTTTTGTTGTTGCTTCTGTTGTTGATCCTGCAATTAACACAACTGTTATTGACAGAATTATAGCTATTGCGGAATATAAGCATATTGAGCCGGTTATTGTTTTAACAAAAATAGATTTGTCTGATGAATATATGAAATATTATGATATTTATACTAAGGCAGGTTTTAGGGTTATCCTGTGCGATAACAGCACAGGCTGCGGCAGCGATGAGGTCAAAGCGATGCTGGCTGGAAAAGTGAGTGCTTTTACAGGTAATACCGGCGTCGGTAAGTCCTCTCTTTTGAACGCTATTGATAGCAGTCTTTCTATTGAAACAGGCGAAACAAGCAAGAAACTCGGAAGAGGAAAGCATACCACACGACATTGTGAGCTGTTTCGTGTTGCAGATGGATATATTGCAGATACTCCGGGCTTTTCTTCTGTTGATTTTGAACGGTGTGAAAAAATATTAAAAAAGGATTTGCCTTATTGCTTCAGAGAATTTGAGCCGTATCTTGATAAGTGTAAATTTCAAACGAATTGTGCACATATCAGTGATAAGGGATGTGCTGTTGCTGAAGCTGTAAATCGTGGTCTGATTTCGACAGAAAGGCATAAGAGCTATATTGATTTATATAATGAGGTTAAGGATATTAAGGAATGGCAGTTAAAATGAAATGCACCATAGTTTCAGGTGCCCCTGAAACAGAGTTGGAGTATATGGAAAAATATTTTGATAATTCATATATAATCTGTGCTGACAGCGGTTATAGAAAATGCAGAAAGCTTGGTATTATGCCTGATCTTGTTATTGGTGATTTTGATTCATCCGATAAACCGAATTTTGATTGTGAAACAATCGCTCTTGATGTGAGAAAGGATGATACAGATACATTTTTTTGTGTTAAAACAGCAATTGAAAAGGGTTTTGATGAAATTGTAATACTTGTTGGTATCGGTTCAAGACTTGATCATAC
>JAIDEF010000201.1 GCA_029054965.1 Eubacterium sp. | reverse complement strand
AGGATGCACAGGGCTCTTTATATTTAAACACAGACTCCATAGGCATAAGACGGCTTCTCATTGTGTTCATTCCGTCCTCAACCGTACCGCAGGAAACCTCGATACAATCACAGCCGCTTTTTTCAAAAAGCTTTGCTGCCTTAACACTTTCCTCAATATTCATACCGCCCTTGCGGTTATCGGTTGCAGAGAACTTTATCCATACAGGAAGACTTGTTTCTGCTTTAATTTTTCTTATAATTTCACAGACAATCCGACATCTGTTTTCAATAATACCGCCCCACTTATCAGTTCGCTTATTACCATATGGTGATAAGAAATCGTGAAGCAGATAGCCGTGACCGCAGTGAAGCTGAACACCATCAAAGCCTGCCTTCTCAGCCCTTTTGGCTGCGTTTAAGAAATCATAGATAATGTCATAAATTTCTTTTTCATTCAGCTTTTTGGCTTTATCGGGATAAAAAAGATGACGCTTTGCGGTAGGTGCAACCTTCTGCATACCTATAGCCTTTGATGAGGTTTGCCGTCCGCAATGAGCAAGCTGAAAAATAATCGGTGTTCCATACTTATGAACAGTATCAGTCAGCCTTTTATAATCAGCAATAAGCTCATCACTGTCCGCCCGTAGCATTCTCGGATAAGGTGACATACCATTTGCACTTACAGCCGCATAGCCTGTAATAATACAGCCAACATCATTTTTAGCAAGATTAACGTATTTGCCGATAAGCTTTTGGGTAGGAGCTCCCTTTTCATCAGCTAAGCCGTCGTGCGTAGCTGAACGTATTATTCTGTTTTTAAGCTTTACATTGCCGATTACGGCAGCATCCAGAACGATATTAGCCATTGATTATTTCCTTAATTGTTTCTCTGATATTTTCAAGTCTTGCCTTTGCATTATCCTTAACAGGATCAACAATGGAATAATAGACTTTGATTTTAGGTTCTGTGCCTGACGGTCTTACTGCCATCCAGGAGCCGTCATTCCAGATATATTTGAGAACATTTTCCTTAGGCAAATCACGGATACCCTCAGAAAAGTCAATTATTTCATCAATTCCGTCAAAAAGTGCCTTACCCTTATTTCTGAAATAGGTCATAAGTGACTGAATTTTTTCAGCACCATCCTTGCCCTTTAATACAAAGCTGTCGAGGTAATCAAGGTAATAGCCGTATTCATCATAAATTTCGTTAAGTCCGTCAACGAGAGTTTTGCCCTGATTTTTATACCAGGCCGCCATCTGGCAAATCAGCATTGAAGAAACAACAGCATCCTTATCTCTTGCGTGAGTACCTACAAGGTAGCCATAGCTTTCCTCATAACCGATAACAAATTCCTGCTCGCCGCTTTCCTCGTATTTATTAATCTTGTCGCCGATATATTTAAAGCCTGTAAGAGTTTCTTCAATCTGTAATCCGAACTTTTTGCCGATGTCCGCCCCAAGCTCTGAGGTAACGATTGTTTTTACAAGTGTTGATTTTTCATTAAGCGCTGCTTTCTTCATCGTAAGTACAAATTTAACAAGCAGTGCACCTGTCTGATTACCTGTAAAGAGAACATACTCTTCACCATTTTTAACTGCAATACCTACTCTGTCGCAGTCGGGATCAGTACCAAGAACAAGGTCAGCACCGATTTCCTTAGCCTTTTCAATAGCAAGCGTCAACGCATCCTTTTCCTCCGGATTCGGTGAACGGACAGTTGAGAAATTACCATCAGGCAGCTCCTGCTCTTTAACGATTGTAACGTCCATACCCTCTAACATTCTGCGAACAGGAATATTGCCTGTGCCATGAAGTGCAGTATAAACTATTTTTAAATCACTCTTTTCTTCATACAGTGACTGCTTTTTTACCTCGGCTAAAAATGCAGAAAGCTCATTCTCGCCGATATATGTAATAAGGTTGCTTTCGTCCATAAACGGAATTGAGGCATAATCGGTAATGTCATTAATAAATCCGATTGCATTTTTCGCATCCTCAGTACAGAACTGACAGCCCTTACTGTCATAAACCTTATAGCCGTTATACTCCTTTGGATTGTGTGAAGCAGTGAGCATAACACCTGCAGTACAGTTTAAATAATGCGTTGTGAAGGACAACACAGGAACAGGCACAACCATTTCATAAATGAAAACTTTGATGCCCTGCGATGCAAAAACACCTGCTGCTGTCTTGGCAAAATACTGTGAATTGTTACGGGTATCATAAGCAATCGCAACAGAAATGTCGCCGCTGCTTTTACTTTTTAAATACCTTGCAAGACCAAGGGTGGCTTTTCCCACAGTATATTTGTTCATACGATTTGAGCCTGCACCCATAACACCGCGAAGTCCGCCTGTACCAAAGGCTAAATCCTTATAAAATCTGTCCTCAATTTCTTTTTCATCTGTCAGTGCTTCAAGCTCTGCCTTTGTATCATCATCAGCAAAATCCAACCACTGATTGTATTTATCTTTATAACTCATAAAAGCTTATCCTCCGAATTATTTAAAGTACATATAATACTGGCATTTAATCATACCGTTATAAAGCTTTCTTCTTTTATCCGCCTTTCTGCCGAAAACCTTCTCAAACTCCTCATCAGGAGAAATGATACCATATGACCAGCCTCTTTTAGCAACAAACTTTTCACCCATTATGCGGTAAATTCTTTCTGCTTCCTTAATATCAAGCATTCTTTCACCGTAAGGCGGATTTGTTATCAATGTACCACGCTCGGTGGTAGGATTAAAAAATTTAATATCCTTTTCGCTGAGCTTTAAGAATTTGTCAACCTTGATTCTTTTGGCATTAATCATTGTAAGCTCTAATGCTTTAGGGTCAATATCACTGCCGAATGCAGCAAAATCGGTATCTGTCTTTATAATATCGTGACAACGCTCACGCTCCTGCTTCCAGGCGATTTCAGGAAGAAGTCCCCATCTGTCACATTCAAAATTACGGTTAATTCCGGGTGCAATATTATGAGCAAGCATAGCACCCTCAATCAAAATTGTACCACTGCCGCAGCAAGGGTCATAAAGCGTGTGATAATGACGGAGTCTTGAAAGACTGCACATTGCTGCTGCCAGTGTTTCTCTGATCGGTGCATCATTGCTTTCAGGTCTGTAGCCACGCTTATGAAGTCCCCTGCCCGTTGTGTCGAGCATTATAGTAACCTCATCCTTCATTATAGAAAACTGTATTTGATGAACAGGTCCGCTCTCCTCAAACCACGTTACATTATAATCTGCTTTAAGTGAGTCCACAACTGCTTTTTTTATAATTTTCTGACAATCCGGTACAGAATGCAGAACTGAATTTATACTGTAGCCTTTGACAGGAAAAGTATCTGCCGAGCCTATAAATTCCGACCAGGGAAGATTTTTGACCCCCTGAAATAATTCCTCAAATGTAACTGCCTTAAATCTGTCAAGAACAATTAAAATTCTTTCAGCATAACGGCTGTTGATATTTGCACGGGCAAGAATATTTGAGTCACCCTCAAAAAACACTCTGCCGTTTTCAGCACAAACATTCTGTGCTTCCATATTTTTTAAATCATCGCTGACCAAGCCCTCTAAGCCTAAAAGGCAGGGTGCAACCATCTGAATATACATAAATTAAATTCCTTTAAATAATTTTACTTGCGTGTCTTGTAACGTGACAGCCAACGTTTACTGCAACAGGCAAGCCTGCAATGTGTGTCGGATAAGTTTCAATGTTAACACAAAGTGCCGTTGTTTTTCCTCCGAAGCCCTGAGGACCTATATCAAGAGCATTGATTTTTTCAAGAAGCTCCAGCTCCATATCTGCATAAAAGCTGTCGCTGTTTCGCTCAGAAACATTTCTGCATAATGCTTTTTTTGCAAGAACTGCACTGTATTCAAAATCACCGCCGATACCTACACCGATAACTACGGGCGGACAAGGATTTGAGCCTGCTGTTTTAACACAGTCAACTATAAAGTCAATTATGTCCTCTCTTTTCGCCGATGGAGTAAACATTTTTAATTTGCTCATATTTTCACTGCCAAAGCCTTTAGGTGCTGCAATGATTTCAATTTTATCGCCTTCAACAATTCTTGTGTGAATAATTGCTGGGGTATTATCGTTGGTATTTACTCTGTTTTTAAAGGGATCAGCTACTACTGATTTCCTCAGTAATCCGTCAACATATCCCTGTCTTACACCTTCGTTGACAGCAGTTTCAAATGAACCGTTTGCGATATGCACATCTTGTCCGACATTTGCAAAGATAACAGCCATACCTGTATCCTGACATATAGGTATATCAAGCTCCTTTGCAGCATTAATATTCTGTTCCAGATCACCGAGTATTGATTCGGCAATCTGATTATCCTCATTTTCTTTGCAGCAGCCGATACAATCAACTAAATCATCAGGCAGAATTTTATTTGCCTTAATAACAAGTTCCTTAACAGCGGCTGTGATTTCACTTGCATTAATCTCTCTCATTTATAC
>JAIDEF010000200.1 GCA_029054965.1 Eubacterium sp. | reverse complement strand
CCTGTATTATTGTCGGTATAAGCATAATCCTTAACTATCTTGCCCCATTTGCCAAGCTCCTTGCCGTCATCACGAACTGTAGGCCATGCAAATTCGCTTTTATCTGTCGTTCTTGCATAGGTAGGGATGCCGATAAGAATCTGTTCATCATCAAAGCCGAAATCCCTGACTTTTAAAATTGCCTCATAGCCGGCATTGTAATAATTTGAATGATCACCTCGTTCATCAAACAAGTCATATGCCATAACATTAACATTTTCTATGCATTTTTTAGCACTTTCGCTGAATTTAATTCTCCATGGCGGAAGTGCCACAGAAACCTTTGTAAACTTTGCAGTATCCTCAACAATTAAATCATATGCCTTCCACTGCTTGCCGCTTTGCGGGTATTCCCAATCATAGTCAATACCATAAAGCTGATACTTTTCAACAAAGGCTTTTATGTTTTCATTAATTTTATCAATGTTAGCATTAACAAAATTCATTGTTGAATCGTGGTTTTTATTGCCGTTTTCATCGCTCTGGTCAAAGAAAATGCAGCACCAGATATTAACATTTCTGTCACCTATAATTTTTCGGAGATTACTAAGCTGCTTGGAAAAATACTCCTCTCCGTTATAGAAGCAGATATTGGCATTTTCATCCATATAAATCTCACCGAAAATAATCGGATCTGTAACAACATCATAGTAGCCTGAAAAGCCTTCATCATCAAGCAGTGTTTCAAAATCCTCAACGTCAAAGCGGAGATACTGAGTAACCTTAGTCTGTCTGTCAGTCTTGTCAGCAAAATAAACTGATAGCTCTTTAATTTTAACAGGCTTATTGCAATCGGCAATTTCAAATCTTAGTCTGCTTGTTGTAACCTCACCGATAAAGCAAAGATGATATGCCATAATTCGGTCCTGCTTATAAACAAGCTCCCACTCACCGTCTTTTTCAATATAAATATTGAATTCGTTACAATTGTCACCGCTTTCATAAAGAGTAACTGTGTCAAAGGTAACCTCGCCGTCAAATTCAACATCAGCATATTCGCCCTTTGAAAGCTTAACGGTTTTGTTCATACTGCCGTCACCGAGTGCCTGATAATCACTGCTATATGTAATTGTATTTTCAGGCAGATCAGGTGTTCTTTTAACATAATAACAGGATGAAAATATAAGACTTATTGTAACCACACAGAGTGAAACTGCAATCAGTTTTTTCATCATAGATTTCATAATATTATCCTTTCATAAGGTTTTATTCTTTATCATAGCAGACAACATATCCGTCAAATGTACCTGCATAAAATCTGTCACTGCTTACAGCAAGCTTTCCTAATACTGCCGAGCCTGCCTGCTGCTTGTCAACAAGCTCACCGCTTTTGGCATTGACGGTATAAATAAATCCGTCATTTGCACCGAACATAATATTTTCGTCATCAATTACAGGTGATGATTCAACAATTTTTCTGTCCTTGCCTGCATACGGGGCAGTGAAAAGAATAGACTCTCCTGTTTCAAAGCTCCATACAATTTTTTTACTGTTCAAATCAAAGGCAACTATACCGTCATTTGAAGTCGGTATATATGCAACACCATCAAGCAGAACAGGCTGCGCACTTGATGTAAAGCTGTATTCATCAAAATTTGTCTTGCTTGTTATATCACCGCTGTTCATATCAACAAGCATTATGGCATCATCATCTGCAACAAGCAATGTATTATCATCAACAGCAATTGGTGTTGAGCTTCTGAAACGGATATCCTCATCCTTGTTATCCCACAGGGCTTTGCCGCTTTCTGCATTGAGTGCAGCCAGCGAATCCCAGTGAGAGTTAACTATAAGCTTATCACCGCAAACAATAAATTCAGCAGGTGAATTTTCACCTCTGTCACGATTATTTGACCATTTCACTGAGCCGTCATCAAGGTTAAGAGCGGTAACGGTTCTTGCTGTTCCTGCAAAAATCACACCATTATTTATACAGATTGCACTGCTTGTTCCGATTGTGTTGCCAAGCTCAAGAGACTTTTGCCATACGAGCTTTCCGTCAGTTTTATCAAGACAATAAACAT
>JAIDEF010000020.1 GCA_029054965.1 Eubacterium sp. | reverse complement strand
CCATTATAAAAATACCAAAAGAATTTCAGATATAACAATAGGGGACTATTGGAGAATTGAAGATAATGACAAAGACTTTGATGATGATAAGGGTGTTTCTTTGGTTATGATTAACACAGCCAAAGGCAGAGCGTATTTTGATAAATGTAAAAAAGATTTGATTGTAAATGAATATCCCCTATCAAGAAGTATTCAGCCTGCATTATCAAAAAATTACCCTAAACCAAAAAACAGAGCTGCTTTTTGGCAGGAATATAAACCTGATAATGTTATGGAGCTTGTTAATAAATATACCGCTTCTCCTTTACCGACAAAAAGGCAAAAAATAAACAGTATTCTATTTAAAATATTACGAATCGCAAAGGTTATTAAATAATATGAGTATAGTTCTTTTTGAAAATAAAAAAGATTGTTGCGGCTGCTGGGCTTGCTATAATATTTGTCCTAAGTCAGCAATTTCTATGCAGCAGGATAATGAGGGGTTCAATTATCCTGTTATCAATAATGATTTGTGTGTTGAGTGCGGTTTATGTCAGAGGGTCTGTCCCATAAAAACAGCAGTTCAAAGGGAAGAAGACAATTTTAATCAAAAGCATATAGGCATAATTAATTTACAGTATACTGAAAACTATGGTGCCGTAATAGCAGCCGCTGTGTTGGAAAGTGTTGTAAGAAATATAGTCGGTGCAGAATACATCGTTGAAACCTTTAAGCTTAATCCGTATTTTCCTTTTAAAAACCGTTTTGAATTTGCAAAGGATAAGGCAAAATCTCTTGGCGGTTGGAAGTTTTATTTCAATGATAAGTTTAAACATTCACAGCCCACAAATGCGGATAAATTAAGAAGTCTGCGCTTCACTTCATTCAGATATGAATTTTTGAATGAGTCAAGGACGTATCAGAATGCAGATGAGATTAAAAAGTCACCTGTTAATTATGCTGCTTTTATTACAGGCTCAGATATTGTGTGGGCACCTAAAAAAGTTGATAATTTCAGGGCGGATATGCATTTTCTTAAATTTGCTGACGAAAATCAGACTGCAATCGCTTATGCTCCGAGTATCGATTCAGTAGTAAATAAAAAATTGAAAAGCGCATCTTTATTATATAAAGATGCCTTAAGGCATCTTGACTCTATTTCTGTAAGAGAAAAAAGCAGTGTTGATTTTTTACAGTCCTTAACTGATAAAAAAGTTTATGAATGCTGTGATCCTGCGTTTTTGGTTGAGCCTGAATACTATGATAAAATGATATCTGCTGCAGCGGTTAAAGAGGATGAAGCAAAATTCATTTATGTTTATATCTTAGAAATTAATGATGAAATTGTTGAATATGCGAATAAATTAGCGAAAGAAAAGAATTTGAAAATTTGCTATTATTCAAAGTTTCATAAAAACTATTCTGTTAATTCTGAAGACTGTACTTCAGACGGACCTGCAGAATTTCTTTATAGACTGCGTAATGCAGAGTATGTTTTGACCAATTCATTTCATTGTGTTGTGTTTTCTCTATTGTTCAAAAAGCAATTTTTATCATTCACTCGCAGTAAAATAAGTATAAAATCAACTGATTTGCTTGACAAATTCAATCTCAGTGAAAGAATAATTACTTCAGATAACAAAATTGATATTGATAAGCCTATTGACTTTGATAAGGTTGATGAGGTAATTAAAAATATGAAAAACGACTCATTGGATTATTTGAAAAATTCATTAGCTATAATATAATAAATTACAAAAAGAGGGTAGAATAAAATGAATAATTTAAATAAATTTACCGGTAATTGGGGATTAATCAGTAAATACAGAAGTGCCCTTATGGGCTTTGCTGCAATATTTATTATCATTTTCCACACAACGTTATACTGCAGCGATATTTATCCACTGGATACATTTATTAATGTTTTGTTCTTTCGTGTGATGAATTGCTTTAATATCGGAGTGGAGATATTCTTATTCGTGTCCGGTGTAGGCTTATATTTTGCATATGAAAAAAAGCCGCAATTTAAAACTTATTACATAAAAAGAATACTGAATGTATACTTAATATTTTTCTTTGTTAATATATTCAAATATTTCTTTTATGATATTTTAATACTTAAGAATGATGCAAAAACTTTTATTGAGGATTTGTTTGGTTTAAATTTTATTTTTGGAAGAAACAACTCGGGTTGGTATGTTGTTTTTGCAATGATTTTGTATCTTGTTTATCCTTTAATCTATCAAATCACTAAAAAGCTTGAAGGACATAAATATAATACGTTGATTTGGTTTTCCTTTATTTTTCTGTGGTTTGTATTTCTTATATTAATCAGAAATACTGAATTTTATAATACATATGAAATTGGACTGACAAGATTTCCTATATTTCTTTTTGGCTGTTATTGCGGAAGTTTGGTTAAGAATAAGCAGAACTTAAAATGGTGGATTTATGCAGCGGCAATAGCAGGCTTTATTGCAAGAACTTATGTAATATATGACAACAGGCTTATAG
>JAIDEF010000002.1 GCA_029054965.1 Eubacterium sp. | reverse complement strand
ACCTATGCACATAGGCAACGCAAGGGGCGGTGCAATCGGTGACTGCCTTGCATCTGTTCTTGATTGGGCAGGCTACGACGTTAACAGAGAGTTTTATGTTAACGATGCAGGCAATCAGATTGAGAAATTTGCAACATCACTTGAGGTCAGATACCTTCAGCATTTTGACAGCACTGTTGAAATGCCTGAGGATGCATATCAGGGTGCAGACATCACCGCACACGCTGAAAGCTTTATTGAGGAATTCGGCGATAAATATGTTGAATGTGACAGCAAAACAAGAAGGAATGCACTTGTTGATTATGCTCTGCCAAAAAATGTTGCAGGGCTTGAAAAGGATTTAGGCAGATACAGAATCACTTATGACAAATGGTTCAGAGAGTCAACACTCCACAATGACGGCTCTGTTGAAAGAGTAATCACTGCTATGAAGGAAAAGGGTGTTACCTACGAGCAGGATGGTGCTCTCTGGTTTAAGGCCAGTGAATACGGAAATGATAAGGATATTGTGCTTGTAAGAGCAAATGGGCTGCCGACCTATATTGTACCTGACATTGCATATCACTATAACAAGCTTGTTACACGCGGTTATGATAAGGCAATTGATGTTCTCGGTGCAGACCACCACGGCTATGTTCCGAGAATGAAAGCAGCTCTCACTGCACTTGGTCTTGATGCTGACAGACTTGACGCTGTAATAATGCAGATGGTAAGACTTGTGCGTGAGGGTGAAACAATCAAGCTTTCCAAGCGTTCAGGCAAAGCTATCACTCTTAATACTCTTATTGATGAAGTACCGCTCGATGCTGCAAGATTTTTCTTCAATCTGCGTGAGCCGAACTCTCACTTTGATTTTGATTTGGAGCTTGCTGCTAAGGAGTCCAGCGAAAACCCTGTTTACTATGTTCAGTATGCTCATGCAAGAATTTGCTCAATAATAAAAAAAGCACAGGAGCAGGGTGTTGAAATAAAAGCACCTACAGATGAAGAGCTTATGCTGCTTAACAGTGATGAGGAAAAGGAGCTTATCCGCCACCTTTCTGCCCTCACAGATGAAATTATTGCTGCTGCTGAATTATATAACCCTGCAAAAATTACACATTATGTAATTGAGCTTGCGACACTGTTCCACAAATTTTACAATGCACACAGGGTTATGATTGATGACGAAGGTTTAATGCGTGCAAGACTGTATCTTTGCACAGCAGTTAAGGATACTATTAAAAACATTTTAACAATGCTAAAAATCACAACACCAGAGGTAATGTGAAAGAGGTAACAGAATGGCTCAAACAAAAAGCAAGGTGCTTCACCTGATAGGCAACAGAATATTTAAGTATGTATATAAAAATCCAGAAAAGAACATACTTAAGCTGATTAAAATCGGCAAGGCTGCTGCCGGAAAAATGTACCCGGAAAGCACCTTTACTAAGCCGATTGAGATTTTAAACGACAAAAATAATGTGTGGAACACCTTTTTGTTCAGAGGACTTAAAGAGGTTGACGAGGAAATGCTGAAAAAAGCAGTATTGACCTTTGCCATTGACCTTGGACTTATCGGAACCGCAACTCTCAGGAAAAAAAGGGATGAGGAGCACTGCAATATCCCTTGGGTAATTCTGCTTGACCCAACATCAGCCTGCAATATGAAGTGCAAGGGCTGCTGGGCTGCTGAATACGGTTATAACTCCAACCTGACTCTTGACGAAATGCGCCGAATTGTAACAGAAGCCAAGGCAATCGGAACACATTTCTTTATGTACACAGGCGGCGAACCGTTAATCAGAAAAAATGATATTTTAACCGTTGCAAGAGAAAACAGTGATTGTCTGTTCCTTGCCTATACAAACGGCACACTTGTTGACGATAAATTCTGTGAGGAAATGAACAAATGCGGTAACCTGTCACTTGCTCTTTCGATTGAAGGCAATGAGGAAACAACTGACGGCAGACGCGGTGACGGTGCTTATCAGAGAACACTAAAGGCAATGCAGATGCTAAAAAGGCACAAATGCCTTTTCGGCACATCCATCTGTTACACAAGTCAGAACTATAAGGCTGTAACAAGTGATGAGTTTTATGATTTGATGATTGAAAACGGTGCACGCTTTGCATGGTATTTTCACTATATGCCTGTCGGAAGTGATGCAGACACAAAGCTGCTGCTTTCACCTGATCAGCGTGAGCATGTTTACAGAAAGATAAGAGAAAACCGAAACGGAAAAACAGGCAAGCCGATTTTCACTGTTGATTTCCAGAACGATGCTGAATTTGTTGGCGGCTGCATTGCAGGCGGAAGAAATTATTTTCACATTAACAGTGAGGGAGATGTTGAGCCTTGTGTTTTTGTGCATTACAGCGACTCCAATATCAGAGAAAAAAGTATCATTGAATGTCTTAAATCTCCTCTGTTTAAAGAATATTATAAGGGTCAGCCGTTTAATGATAATATGTTAAGACCCTGTCCCATGCTTGAAAATCCGCAGGCGCTCAGAAAAATGGTCGGCAAAACAGGTGCTAAGTCTACTAATCTGACCTGCCCTGAAAGTGCGGAAGCTCTTTGCTCAAAATGTGATGAATATGCAAAGCTTTGGGCGCCGAGAGCAAAGGAAATATGGGAGGAACAGGAACGCTTTCACCCGTTCACACAGTATTACCGTGATACTCCCGAAGGAAAAGCAGAACTCAATAAATAATAAAAAAACCGAAGGATTAATCTGAAGTTGTCAAGTAAAAGTAGACAATAAAAAAGAACAAATCATAAAGGTTATACAAAGCCCTGTTCAGATCTGAACTGAACAGGGCTTTTTCTGCCGCATTTGACAGAAGGTCGTTCAGTATTGTAATAATCAATATATTCAGTTATCAAAGCTTCCACATCGTCACAACGATAAAGGCCAAAGTCTTTGTAAAGTTCTTCCTTAACCCAACCGTTAATTGATTCAATGATTGGATTATCAGTTGGCGTTCCTACTCTTGACATTGACCTATGAATATTGCTACAATGAGCGTGAGCATTATTGAATGCTCGGGAAGAGTAAATTGAACCTTGGTCGGTGTGCAAAGTGACTGGTTCTTTTTGCTCTTTTGTTTTTTCAATCAATTCATTAAGACAATTGAAATACGGTCTAGGATCTCCTTCTCGCTTTGATAGTGACGATGCAATTATCTCATTGTTGTATGTATCAAGTATATATGTCCATTCAACTTTGCCTTGTTTTTTTGATTTTAATACTGTCATATCTGATACAACGATTTCCATTGGTCTTGTTGCATTCCAATTACCACATATCTTGTTTGGAAACTTAACATTCTCTTTGCCTTTGTTGCAGTGATATGTTTTTCTTGATGTCGAACGAATGCCGGCTTCTTTACAGCATTTGTGGGCAAGGTTGTCAGAAAATACCCATCCTGTTTCTTCTCTAATTACTTTAGCTAAATTATGATATCCATATACAGAATGCTTTTTGTGTTGCTCCTTAAGAAGCTTTGTTAAATCTATTCTGTTTTGTTCATAACGATTAAGCTTACCTTTACGATTCTTCCATTTGTAGTAGCCTGAACGGTTAACTGACATTATCTCACATAATGTTGTTACAGGTATTTCATCACTCAATTTATCTATTATTTCATATTCACATCTTTTGTAGTAACGAACTCCTTGCCTGCACCAACTCCTTTCACCATATATCCTTTTTTTAATCGTTCGTTTTCAATTCTCAATTTAAGATTCTCTAATTCAAGTCTTTCTTCTTTTGAAAGGCTTTTACTTGTGTGTAATGCTGCATATGGATTTCCTGAACCTTTTCCTCTACCTCTGTGTTCTTCACGGAAATATTCTTCTCCGTATTTTTCATAATTCATTAACCATCTTCTAATGCGACTTTCATCACTTAAATTCATAATTCTTGCTATTTCACCATTACTTAAGTGTTCTTCATTACTAAGCCTTATACATTCTAATTTTTCTTCTGTTGTGTATTTTCTGTTTTTTCTCATTTAATCTCTCCTTTTATTTTACTATATCACATAATGAAAAAAGTAGACACTTTTTTCGTGTCTACTTTTAGTTTACTCTTTCACTTTTAGCCTTCGGTTTTTTGCTTGGCTTGATAAAATCGGATATTATATAATATACAGGTATTGTTAAAAACATTATCCAGGTCGGATGCCATATTTTCTCAAACATTCCAATGGTAAGATATACAGCCGCCACAAGAACGGGATATGCAAAGGCAGACGGATTTTTTGTTTTAACTGCTGCTACAAAGCTTTCGACAATCGGTATTAAAAATACCAAAAGCCAGCCCAGTGCCCATCCCTGCTCAAAGGTAAAGCCGATTATAAGATAAGTTATTATAACACTCATCGGCAAAAGAGCATGAAAAAGCTTACTTCCCTTTCCGCGTGAAAAAACGTATTCTTCATCAATACCCTCAACCTTTACATCACCGGAACCGATATGAACCGATTCACCATTTTTTGATTCAATGTGTATTCCGTTAAAGCCGATATCAACCTTGTCCTTTCCATCGTGGATATGAATACCATTTCTGAAGCTTACGTGTGCCTGAGCAGGTTCATCTGCTTCATCATTCTCTGCTTTACCGTCATTTACGTTATACGTATGTTCGGTCTGTTGATATTTTTCTTCAGTAGCTTTCTCTGCTTTCACAGGCTCGTTTTCAGTATTAATCATTTCGTCAATTGTAACATTGTAAAGTCTTGAAAGTGCAATCAGATTTTCTGTATCAGGACTGCTTTCACCACGCTCCCATTTTGATATTGCCTGTCTTGAAACACCTATTTTCTCAGCCAGCTCCTCCTGGGAATAACCATTTGCCTTTCTGTATTCAAAAAGCCTTTTCGCTGTTTCCTCTCTCATAGTATCACCTCATATAAATAATAACAGATATTACATAATTATACTATACATTTTAATTTGAAAATTCGCAACTATAGGTTGCATTTTTTATTTTAACAGTTTTTCATTTGTTTAATTTTTGATATAATGATAATACTAAATTTAAGCAGCAGGAGAGATTTAATATATGATTTATACAGTAACATTCAACCCGGCACTTGATTATGTAATGAACGTTAACAATCTGCAGACAGGCGAAATAAACAGAGCTGAAAGCGAACATATTAATTACGGCGGTAAGGGAATCAATGTTTCAGCCATTCTTTCAAGATTAGGAATTGAAACCATTGCACTCGGATTTATCGCAGGCTTTTCAGGTGATAAGCTTGCTGAAATGCTTAACACCGACGAAATTAATAATGATTTTATCAAGCTGAAAAATGGGTGCACAAGAATAAATGTCAAAATAAAATCGGATAAAGAAACCGATATTAATGCAGACGGTCCAAAAATTCAGAAGGATGACCTTGAAAGACTTTTTGAAAAGCTTGACAGACTGAAACAGGGTGATTTCCTTGTACTGGCAGGCTCAATACAAAAATCCCTGCCCGACAATATTTATGAAAATATTCTTGAACAGCTAAAAAACAAAAACACCAAATTTGTAATTGATGCCACCGGTGATTTGCTTTTAAATGTACTTCGATTTAAACCATTTTTAATAAAGCCGAATCATCATGAGCTTGGTGATATTTTCGGTGTTGAAATCAATACGCTTGATGATATTGTTAAATATGGTAAATTACTGCAGCAAAAGGGTGCTGAGAATGTTCTGGTTTCCTGGGGTAAGAATGGTGCTGTACTAATTGATAAGCAAGGAGGCATCCGTAAAATAGGCAATGTTCCCGGTAAGATAGTAAGCTCCGTGGGCTGCGGCGATTCAATGGTTGCAGGCTTTATTGCAGGGTATATTGAAAGCGGCGACTACAGCTACGCACTTAAACTTGGAGCTGCCTGCGGAAATGCCACTGCGTTTTCACAATCATTAGCATCAAGAAAAGAAATTAAAACAATGCTCGAAAGTAAATTTTTAAATTTGGGAGAGGATTTTAATGAGAATTGTTGATTTGTTGAAAAGAGATGCAATAAGTCTTAACACCTCTGTATCAACAAAATCGGAAGCAATAAACAGCCTGATTGCTCTTCACAACAAGGCAGGCAATCTGGCAAATTCAGGCGTTTTTAAAGACGCAATACTTGCAAGAGAAAGTCAGGGAACTACAGCAATAGGTGACGGAATTGCTGTTCCGCATGCAAAAAGCGACAGCGTAAAGCAAGCAGGTCTGTCAGCTATTACAGCACCAAAAGGCATTGATTATAATGCTCCTGACGGCAAACCAACAAATATTATGTTTATGATTGCCGCACCGCTTGACGGCGATTTGCATCTTGAAATACTTTCAAGATTAATGGTTATGCTTATGGAGCCTGAATTCTGCAATCAGCTCAGAAACGCAAAAACAAGTGATGAATTTTTAGATATCATTGACAAAAAGGAAAAAGAAAAATATCCTGATGAACCGAAATTTAAAGAAGTTCAGAAAAAAGGATACCGTATTTTAGCAGTAACCGCCTGCCCCACAGGCATTGCACACACCTATATGGCTGCTGAAGCACTTGAAAAAGCGGGAGAAAAATTAGGTTATTCCGTAAAGGCAGAAACCAACGGCTCAGGCGGAGCAAAAAACATTCTTACAAAAAAAGAAATTGAAGAATGTGACGGCATAATTATTGCCGCAGACAAAAATGTTGAAATGTCACGTTTTAACGGAAAGCCTGTAATAAAAACCACAGTTTCAAACGGTATTAACAAACCTGAGGAGCTTATTCAAAGAATTATTGACGGCAATGCCAGGATCTATAATGATAACAGCAATGCCGACACAGCCGATTATGATGACAAAGAAAACTTTGGTCATATGATATACAAGCACCTTATGAATGGTGTTTCCCATATGCTGCCATTTGTTGTGGGCGGCGGTGTGCTTATTGCCCTTGGCTTTCTTATTGACACCTTTGCAGGCAATGCCAATGTGGGCGGTGATTTCGGCTCAACAAACCCTGTTGCTGCAGTTGTATTCTGGATAGGTAAAGCGGCATTTGCATTTATGCTGCCTATTCTCGCAGGCTATATCGCACAGTCGATTGCCGACCGACCCGGTCTTTTGCCCGGTATCGTAGGCGGTTACCTTGCAACAACAGGTGCAACACTGACATCTCCTACAGGTAATGACAGTGCCGTATCAGGCTTTCTGGGAGCACTTTTTGCAGGCTTTGTGGCAGGAATTATTGTTCTTATTCTCAAAAAAGCATTTAACTGGCTGCCAAAATCAATGGACGGAATAAAGCCTGTCTTTATCTTCCCGCTGCTGGGAACACTGCTTATAGGCATTGTTATGCTTGCAATAAATCCTGTTATAGGTGTTCTGAACACAGGATTATCAAACGGTCTTACAAACCTTGGCGGAACAAGCAAGGTTCTGCTTTCAATTGTTCTTGCTGCAATGATGGCTATTGATATGGGCGGACCGTTTAATAAGGCTGCTTATGTATTCGGCACTGCAGCTATTGCCGACGGAAACGGCTGGATAATGGCCGCAGTTATGATTGGAGGAATGATTCCACCTATTGCAATTGCACTTTCAACCAGCTTTAACAAGAAAAAGTGGAATAAAGAGGAGCTGAAAAACGGTCCGGTTAACTATCTTATGGGGCTGTGCTTCATTACAGAAGGTGCTATTCCCTATGCTGCGGCAGATCCGCTCAGAGTTATTCCTTCCTGCATGGTCGGCTCAGCCGTCGCAGGTCTTGTAACATCACTGTTTAACTGCTCCTGTCCTGCACCACACGGAGGAATATTTGTTTTCCCTGTAGTTGACAATCCTTTGGGCTATATTGCAGCACTGGCAGCAGGCTCAGCAGCAGGTGCATTTATGCTTGCACTTTTGAAAAAAACAAAAAGAGAAAATGATTAAGGTGAGCTTATGATATCCAAAACAACAAAAATAACAAATGAAATGGGCTTTCATATGCGTCCTGCAAATGTGTTTGTGACTGCAATGACCAAGTATGCTGCAGACATTGATCTTGTTGTAGACAATAAAAGAATTAACGGAAAAAGCATTATGAACATTATGGCAGCAGGCATTAAATACGGCACTGAGATTACTGTTGAATGCAGCGGCACAGACGAGGGTGCTATGCTTAACGCTGCAGTTAGCCTGATTGAATCAGGTTTCGGCGAGTAATTATCGGGAGGAAATTATGCTTAAGGGTATTGGTGCCAGCCAGGGCTACGGTATCGGCAAAGCGGTTATCATAAATGATATTAATACCGATTACAGCAATATTGAATACAGCAATGAAGAAAATGAAAAAGCAAGATTGAAAAATGCTGTTGAACGCTTTACCGCTGAAACAAGTGAGCTTGCAGAAAAGCTAAAAAAATCTGCAGGAGAAAAAGAGGCAGAAATCTTAGAGAGTCATATTGTAATGCTTAGTGATCCGTTTATGATTTCACAGATGGAAGAAGGTATTTCTGCAGGTGCAGTGGCAGAAAAAGCTGTTGATACTGTTTGTCAGATGTTTATTGATATGTTTTCAGCCGCTGCCGATGATATGACAAGACAAAGAGCAAGTGATGTAAAGGATATAAGAGACAGCCTTCTGCATAAGCTTTTAGGTGTTGAAACGGTTGACATAAGCACCGTTCCTGCCGGTTCGGTGCTTGTTGCAGGAGATTTTACACCATCAATGACAGGGCAGATAAAAAAAGAAAATGTCGCTGCCATTATTACCGAGGTTGGAGGAATAACGAGCCACAG
>JAIDEF010000199.1 GCA_029054965.1 Eubacterium sp. | reverse complement strand
AGCCATCATAATTCTGTAAGAATGCTTATTAAAAATATTTAATTTTAAGACTGCAGCTATAGCATAACGCATTGTATTTTGCTGATATAAGAAACCTGGATTTGTTTCAGGCTCAACATCATACCATGTACCCCATTCATCAACAATAAGCTTAACCCATCTTTGCGGATTAATGCTGTCCATCATAGCAAGATGCATAGTGATAAGCTCTTCCATTCTATAAGCTCTTGCAATTGTCTTGTAGTATGTTTTAGTATCAAAATCTGTTGATGAGCCTTTTTCCTCCCACTTATCGCCCGGAATAGTGTAATAATGGAGGGCAAGTCCTTTAGCGTGGTGCTTAACCTTATCCATCACCTCTTTAGTCCAGTGATAATCATCAATATTAGGACCACAGGCAATTCTTATAATTTTATTATTGCTGTCATAATCACGCACATATGTATTATACCTCTTGAAAAGGCAACCATAATACTCGGGGTCCATATGACCGCCGCAGCCCCAGGATTCATTACCTACTCCAAAATATTTGATTTTCCAAGGCTTATCCTGACCATTCTTTCTCCTGAGCTCAGCCATTGGTGATACACCGTCAAAGGTCATATATTCAACCCACTCATTCATTTCCTGAACAGTGCCTGAACCCACATTTCCGTTAATATAGGTATCACATCCAAGCTGTCTGCAAAGCTCAAAGTACTCGTGAGTACCAAAAGAATTATCCTCTACAACACCGCCCCAGTGAGTATTAATCATTTTTTTTCGGTTTTCCTTAGGACCTATTCCGTCCTTCCAGTGGTATTCATCAGCAAAACAGCCTCCCGGCCATCTCAGCACAGGAATACCCATTTCCTTAAGTGCATTAACAACATCACATCTCATACCATTAACATTAGGTATTTTTGAATTTTCGCCGACATAAATTCCGTCATATATGCATCTGCCAAGATGCTCAGCAAAATGACCATAAATATCTTTGCTGATTTTACTGATTTTCTGATTGGGATTAATTAAATATTTTTCCATAATTATTTTCCTTGCATTTTATAATAAAATATATGTACA
>JAIDEF010000198.1 GCA_029054965.1 Eubacterium sp. | reverse complement strand
GTGGTGCTAAGGGTGGCTCTGACTTTGATCCTAAGGGCAAAAGTGATATGGAAATTATGCGTTTCTGTCAGGCATTTATGAATGAGCTTTATAAATATATCGGTGCTGACGAGGACGTACCTGCCGGTGATATCGGTACAGGTGCACGTGAAGTAGGTTATCTTTATGGTCAGTATAAGAAGCTGACAAACCGTTCAGAGGGTTGTCTTACAGGTAAGGGTATCAGCTTCGGTGGCTCACTTGCAAGAACAGAGGCAACAGGCTATGGTCTTGTTTATATTACAGAGGAGCTTCTTAAGGACCACGGCAAAAAGCTTAATGGTGCAAGAGTTGCTGTTTCAGGCTCGGGTAATGTTGCTATTTATGCTATGGAAAAGGCAACTCAGCTTGGTGCAAAGGTTATTTCATGCTCTGACTCAGCAGGCTATATTATTGATGAAAATGGCATTGATGTTGAGGCTGTTAAGAAGATTAAAGAGGTTGACAGAAAGAGAATCAAGACCTATCTTGACATTCATCCTGATGCAACTTATGGTGAAGGCTCTGTTTGGGACAATGTAGTTTGCGAGGTTGGTCTTCCTTGTGCAACACAGAATGAAATCAATGAGGCTCAGGCAATCAGACTTGCAGAAACAGGCTGCTATGCGGTTTGTGAGGGTGCTAATATGCCGACTGATACTGAGGCTACTCAGGTATTCCTCGACAGAAATGTTCTGTTCATCCCGGGCAAGGCTTCCAATGCAGGCGGTGTTGCAACATCTGCTCTTGAAATGGGTCAGAATTCAATCCGTTCAAGCTGGACCTTTGATGAGGTTGATGCAAAGCTTAAGGGTATTATGATTAACATTTATTATCATATGAAGGATGCTTGTGAGCAGTTTGATGCTAAGGATAATTTTGTTGTAGGTGCTAATATTGCAGGCTTTATGAAGGTTGCAGATGCTATGATGGCACAGGGTATTGTATAATACTGAATTGAAAAGTAATCAAACCCCTTACGGAAAATAGTCGTAAGGGGTTAAAAAATGTAAAAAGACCGATTAAAGCATCGGTCTTTTTTAATATTGTCTCTTCAGCAAAGAGTAAACCCCCGGTTCTACCGGGGGAAATAAAAAGCTTTAGTAAAAATAAAATCGCCGA
>JAIDEF010000197.1 GCA_029054965.1 Eubacterium sp. | reverse complement strand
ATATCATATATTATACGAACAGCGTATAAGAGAGGTGAATTTGTTTGGAAAATTTTGTAATACAGGGCGGCAGTGAGCTTTTTGGTGAGGTTACTGTCAGCGGTGCAAAAAATGCTGCTGTTGCAATTATTCCTGCAGCACTGCTTGCTGATGATGTAGTGCGTATTGAAAATATTCCAAATATAAGTGACGTTAGTCTGATAATTCAAATTCTTGACCGTATGGGTGCAGGAATTAAAATGATAAATAAAAATACAATTGAAATTGATTCCCGTTCAGTGAACTGCCAGCCTGTTCCATATGAGCTTGCTTCGCGTTTTCGTGCGAGCTATTATTTGATTGGTGTAATGCTCGGCAGATTTAAAAATGCTGAGGTTGCTATGCCTGGCGGATGTGATTTCGGCACAAGACCTATTGATTTGCATACAAAGGGCTTTCGTATGCTTGGTGCTGAAGTTGAAACGATTAACGGTATGGTTTGTGCCAAGGCAGATAAGCTTATCGGTGCATCAATATATATGGATAATGTTTCAGTCGGTGCAACAATGAATGTTATGCTTGCAGCTGTTCTTGCCCGTGGATTGACTGTAATTGAAAATGCTGCTAAGGAGCCGCATATCGTTGATCTTGCAAATTTCCTTAACTCAATGGGCGCAGATGTCCGCGGTGCAGGTACTGACGTTATTAAAATCCGTGGTGTTGAAAAGCTTCACGGCTGCACATATTCAATTATTCCCGATCAGATTGAGGCAGGCACTTATATGGTGGCTGCGGCTGCCTGCGGCGGTGATGTGCTGGTTAAAAATGTTATACCTAAGCATCTTGAATCAATCAGCGCAAAGCTTGAGGAAGCAGGAGCAGAAATTATCGAATATGATGATGCCGTAAGAGTTACACGCTTTAAGTCATTGCAGAAGTGCAATGTTAAAACAATGCCTCACCCGGGTTTTCCGACTGATATGCAGCCGCAGATGGCAGTGCTTCTTTCGGTTGCAAAGGGTACAAGCATTTTGTCTGAAAGTGTATGGGACAACCGTTTTCAGTATGTAGGTCAGCTTTTAAGAATGGGTGCCGATATTCAGGTTGACGGTAAAATTGCCGTCATAGAAGGTGTTGACAGACTGACAGGTGTTAATGTTAAAGCAACTGATCTTCGTGCAGGTGCGGCAATGATTATTGCGGGGCTTGTTGCTGACGGTGAAACTATTGTTGAGGATATTCAGTATATTGACAGA
The DNA here is from genome assembly GCA_029054965.1 of Eubacterium sp. Lineage (GTDB taxonomy): Bacteria > Bacillota > Clostridia > Oscillospirales > Acutalibacteraceae > Eubacterium_R. Next base: position 2,136 of record JAIDEF010000197.1, on the reverse strand, counting down.
GGCTATGAGGATGTTGTAGAAAAATTCTCAAGTCTTGGTGCACATATCAGACGTGCTGTAATCAGTGAGGCTGAGCCTGTTGCTGATGTCGGATAATTAAATTAAAAAGCGTATCTGGATGATACGCTTTTTTGTTGGAATTTGGAGAGTTTTATGTCAAAGGTATGTCAGCTTTTTTCAGGAAGCAGCGGTAATTCAATATTGATTTCGTCAAAGGGTCATAATTTTCTTGTGGACGTTGGTGTGTCTGCCAAAAGGTGTGAAACTGCACTGCTTCAGCGGGGTGTTGCTCCTGAAAGCATTGATGGCATATTGATTACCCATGAGCATAATGACCATACAGCGGGCTTGCGTGTGTTTGCATCAAGGCACAATACCCCTGTGTTTGCTGCTGACTCTTGCATTGATGCTATGGATAATAAGAATATAATTAATGATAAGGTACATATAGAAAAAATTGATTACCGAATGGAGCTTGGCGGCATTGAAATAAAAGCCTTTAAGCAGAGTCATGACAGTCAGGACTGTGTTGGCTACAGACTTGAGCTGCCCAATGGCAGAAGTGCAGCGGTGTGTACGGATACAGGATATGTTACCGATAATGCAAAGGAAATATGCAGCGGTGTTGATTTGATTTTTGTTGAGTCAAATCACGAAACCTCTATGGTTGAAACGGGACCGTATCCCTATTACCTAAAACAGAGAATACTCGGCACAAGGGGACATCTTTCTAATTTTGCCTGCGGTGAATTTATCAAGGAACTGGCTCAGTCGGGAACAACACGTTTTGTTTTGTCACATTTGAGCAGGGAGAATAATATGCCGCATCTTGCAAGACAGAATGCCATTGCTGCTCTTGACGAAATAGGACTGCGTGAGGAACGTGATTTCCGACTCTATGTTTCATCACCAGAAAGCACAGAACAGGGTATTGCACTATGATAAATGTAACAGTTATTGCTGTAGGAAAATTAAAGGAAAGCTATCTTCGTGACGGCTGCAGCGAATATATAAAAAGACTTGGTGCTTTTGCAAAAGTAAATGTTGTGGAAATCGCTGAGGAGCGTGCCTCCGATAATCCGAGTCAGAGTGAAATAAATAATGTTATCCAAAAAGAGGGAGAACGTATTATTTCAAAAATTCCCAAGGGTGCTGCCGTTATACCTCTTTGCATAGAGGGCAAGGAATATTTAAGTCCCGATTTTTCAAGGTTAATTGAAAATATATCAATGAACAGTTCTCATCTCTGCTTTATAATAGGCGGTTCATTCGGCTTGAGCGATTCTGTAAAATCAGCAGGTAAATATAAGCTGTCCTTCGGCAAAATGACCTTGCCGCATCAGCTTGCACGGATGGTGCTGCTTGAACAGATTTACAGAGCCTTTTCCATTTCAAATCATTCAAAATATCATAAGTAAAATATTTATAATGCTTATTTTAAGGACCGATTGCCAAGTCGGTCCGATTTTATTTTCAGCCGAATAATTTATCTATGTTATTGTCTACTAAATCTGCTTTTGCAGCATTTTTATATATTGAACTCAATTTTTTAAATTTTAAATGATATTCTTTTAATTCATCTTTATCTGAATATTCTTTCATAATATCCTTGCTGTCAAATTTAATATAGCTGTCAATACCTGTTGCTATCAGGCTTTCGTATTCAAAATAGGTCATATTTGCAGAAGTGCATACATATATAATCGGAGCATTATCTGTGACAGCCTCACCTTTATCTGATGGAAATGTAAAATAGCTGTCCTTTGGGGTATATGATGTTATTTTGATTTTCTGATTATCGGTAAAGGCTGTTTCGACAGTGCTTTTTTCTGCATTTTTTAAAGCATCCTCTTTTAGATAAGACGATATTTGTTCAATTTCATTTTGGCTCAATGTGTCAGGGACTAAGTATAATCTTGTTCCGTTTGCGGCATCATTGATTATGTCATTATTTATATTGATATTCATTTTCTTTAAATATGATGGTGAAACAGTATAATACCAGAATGCTTTATAAGGAACAGAATTATAAATTTTATTTTCTTTCCATATATTTAATATATCATCGTTGTAATATGCGGTATTCACCAAGTATACCCCGTTTTCATTTTCAATTGATTTATACCAATCATAGCT
>JAIDEF010000196.1 GCA_029054965.1 Eubacterium sp. | reverse complement strand
ATATAATAATTTATAATTTTATTAAATCATAATATACATTATATGTCAAGTATGTCCTTTATAACCTCACCTGCAATAATAAGACCCACAACTGACGGAACAAAAGCATTGCTTGCCGGGATTGAACGCCTGCCCTGCTGCACCTCATCACACTGCTCTACAGGCTTAATCGGCTCTTCTTTAGAATAAACAACCTTCAGCCTTTTAATTTTTCGTGCCTTTAATTCTCTGCGCATAACCTTTGCAAGCGGGCAAACTGAGGTTTTATAAATATCACTTACCTCAAAGCGTGTAGGGTCAAGCTTATTTCCTGCACCCATTGAGCTGATAAGCGGTGTGCCTGCTTTTTCACACTGCACAGCAAGCTCGATTTTACCTGCTACTGTATCAATAGCATCAACCACATAATCATATAAACTGAAATCAAATTCATCAACTGTTTCAGCAGTAAAAAATGTCTGATAACAATTCACATTACAATTTGGATTTATTTCTAAAATTCTCTCTTTTGCAGCATCAACCTTTAACTGACCTACTGTTTTATGTGTAGCAATAATCTGCCTGTTGATATTTGAAAGACTGACAGTATCATTGTCAATCAAATCAATTGTGCCCACACCTGTTCTTGCCAATGCCTCAACAGCGTAGCCGCCTACACCGCCCACACCGAATACGGCAACACGAGAAATATTAAGTTTTTCTATACCATCGCTGCCGAACATCATACAGCTTCGTGAAAATTGATTATCCATACTATATATAATACTCGTCTGTTTTTTTTGCTCTGTCACTGTCAATTATATCCTGCAAGGTGATAGAATCAAGATAATTGGTTATTGTTTTATAAAGACCCTGCCATACAGGAAGTGTGGCACAGGTTTCACATTTTTCACAGGTATTAGGCTCATAATCAAGACACACAACAGGTGCAAGACTGCCTTCTGTAATTCTGAGAATATCACCAACAGTATATTTATCCGGAGCCTTTGCAAGCATATATCCGCCCTGAAAACCTCTTGTAGTCCTCAGTACTCCTGACTTATTCAGCATAGGAACAATCTGTTCTAAATATTTTTTTGAAATATCCTGTCTTTCGGCAATGTCTTTAAGTGCCACATAGCCGTTATTTTGATTTTCAGCTAAATCGAGCATCAGCCTTAAGGCATATCTGCCCTTAGTTGATATTTTCAAAATCATCACCTCTGTAATAACCTATTATACCATAGGTTTTATATGTTTTCAATATAGGTTTAAAGCAATCTGCCCTCAGACATATTGAACTTAAATTCTTTGTTTTTGGTTTTGATACAGGCAATATTATCAGCAATTTCAGCACTGATAATTTCTGCTTTATCACAGCTTATTATCTTAGTAAAAAACCTCATCTGCTCGTCTGTATATGTTGAAACATCGTCACTTACAAAAAGCAGATTACCGAGCATACTGTTAACTTCAGCAACAATTTTTCTCTGGCTCATAGGCATTTTTATATTATTATCACGCAGCAAAAAAACATCGGGGTCATTGAGCCATGCTCTGCCGTCAAGATGACGGCGGTATATGGTGTTAGTCAAAGTATTTTTTGTTGAAACATCCTCACGTGAAAACGGCTTTTTATTCCAGCTCAATGCTACATCAGCACCGATTCTGCAAAAATCGACCTTGCCAAAAGCAGGTGCAAGAGGCACACCGCAGCCGAGAATAATTTTATCGCCGCACCACTCTCTTATTAAGTCCATAGCATCACACATAATTTCGCCGCGGCTTTTATTATGAACAGGTCTTTGACAGCATGCATAAAGGAAATCCAGCTTAACCATATCATAGCCCCATACATTTAAAACGGTATCAAATACATTTTTCAAATGTGCCCTTACCTCTTTATTATAAATATCAAGAGCATAAAAACCGCCCCAGTTCTGAGATGAATAATGATATTTACCATTTTCATCGGTAACAAGCCAATCCTTGTGCTCCTTAAAAACATTCGACTTAGGTGTTACGGCAAAGGGAGCGAGCCATAAGCCTGCAAGCATACTGTTTTTGTGGATACTATCCGCCACCGTCTCCATTCCGTCAGGAAATTTTTTTGAATCGGTTTCAAGCCAGTCACCAACAGTACACTCATAGCCGTCATCAATCTGAAAAATATCTATCTTTATATCAAGCCTGGAAATTGCCTTTAAATCACGCTTAACAATATCCTGAGTAACTTCGGTGTAATAATTATACCAGGTAGTGTAACCGCACTTTCTGCTGACTCTTGGCTTTGGAATATTCATAAAACTGAAATATTTGTCAAAAACGGAATTATATTCACCACTGATTATAGCTAAATCCAGCACCCTTTTTTCACTGTCAAAGCAAACACCCTCCAGGTCTTTTGAAACAGTCAGGGTATTCTCATTAGTATTAAAAGTAAATACAGTATAGCCTGCTCCTTCACTCAGCGATCCGAAAAGAGTAAGATTATTCCCATTTCTTACATAAGAATAGGAATAGCCATAAAATACTCCTTTCTTTTCAGGATAATCGTGCCAGAGCAAATCGCCTGCACCCCATATACCTAAAGGATTGAATGTGGATTTTTTAACTCCTAAAAATCTTGGATTGAATTCATCCATAGCTTCATTAGGTGCATACTCTCTGCTGACAGTCCAGCTCTGGTATCCGTTTGTAAAAATCCGTGCTTCTCTGTCAACCTTATAATCAGCAGTAAGCTCAAATTTCTTAAATTCAATTTTTCTTTTTGGCAATACAGAAACCGATAAATGATCTTCACTGCCGTCAATACTTAGTATAAAATCATCATTACTGCATTCATTTGTTTTCTTAATTACACCGTCTGCATAATATTCAAAGCTGTATTCCCAATTCATATGAATATCTCCTTAACTCAATATTATTATCTTACTATATTTTCAAGCGTATTGCAATGAAAGCAATTATTTGTTATTATTATTTCAGTGAGGTGCTGATATGATTAAATTAATTCCTGAACCATTGTATATTAATATCATAAAAAATAACAAATACAAAATCAACCATATTGCACTTGGTGAAAGTTCACTCAGCAGTGCAGCAAAAGATGATTTCTTATCATTCTGCAATCAGCCCCAAGGCGAGGCAAATATAATATTTGAAACAGATAACAGCCTCGACCGTGAAGAATATATCATTAAAACAGGTGAAAAGATTGTTATCGACGCATCAGGAGCTGCCGGTCAGCTTTACGCCCTGCAAACGCTTAAACAGCTACTGTTTGCGTATAACTTTAATATTCCCTGTATTGAAATAAAAGATAAGCCAAAATATAAAATACGCGGATTTATGCTTGACGTCGGCAGATATTTTTACTCAGTTG
>JAIDEF010000195.1 GCA_029054965.1 Eubacterium sp. | reverse complement strand
CACCGAGATCTACACTTCTAGCTTCATAAAGAAATCGTTTATTCATTCTCTGTTACAGGCAAGGAGCTTTCACTTAAGGTGATTGAGGAGGATGGCGAGAAATCCGAAAACAAGGATGAAACAAAGTATGATCGTGTTAATGAGCTTAATCAGAAAACATTGACCGATATGCTTGGTGAGCTTGCCGGCGACAATAATGCTGCTAATGAAGAATAAGTGAATTAAAATTGAAGGACTAACTGTTTAGTTAGTCCTTTGTCATATCTTATTATTATTTGCATATACATTACCAAGGCAGGTGAAAAGCTTGATTGGTAATGTAGAAAAAAGATGTATAGACTTAGGTCACTATATTGTTGAAACCGGTGCTACTGTCAGACAGACTGCGGCAGTTTTTGGTATAAGTAAATCAACAGTACATAATGATGTAACCAAAAGATTATCGGTGATTAATCCCCTGCTTTGCAGTGAGGTTAAAGCCGTTCTTGAAGAAAATAAAGCCGAGCGTCATATCAGAGGCGGTCTTGCTACAAGAAAAAAATATATAGAAATGAAAAAGAATTGATTTTTATTCTATATAGTGATATCATTGTATTATTAAATTACAAATAAATTAAGAGGACGTATAATGAAGCTTGGATTTATCGGCTGCGGCAATATGGCAACAGCAATTATTAAAGGAATCATCAACAACAGCAATATTGACAGAAAAAACATTTTTGTTTTTGATACATATAAGCTTGCTATGGATAAGCTTAACAGTGAATTAGGTGTTACTGCTTGTGATACAAACGAAATCGTTGTTAATAACTGTGATGTGTTATTTTTGGCGGTTAAGCCGAATGTGCTTGGCAGTGTTCTTGCGGATGTTAATACTAAAATGCCGCTTATTATTTCTATCGCCGCAGGTAAAGAGCTTGCTTTTCTTGAAGAAAATATTGCAGCAGATAATGCAAGAATTGTCAGAGTTATGCCAAATATTAATGCTTTGGTCGGCGAAGCAATCTGTGCATATTGTTATAATGAATTTGTAAGTAACGAGGATATTAAAACTGTAGAAATATTACTTTCTTGTTTCGGAAAGTGCTTACATGTTGATGAAAGTCAATTTTCAATTTACAGTGCAATTGGTGGATGTGCTCCTGCTTTTGCATATATGTTCATAGACAGTCTTGCGAGAGCAGGTGTTAAAAATGGTATGAAAAAGGATGAAGCACTGAAAATTGCTGCACAAACTGTTTACGGCAGTGCTAAAATGATTTTAGAAAGTGATCAGCATCCATGGAAGCTAATTGACAATGTTTGCTCCCCTGGTGGCACAACAATTGAAGGTGTTACTTCACTGCAGGCTGATGGCTTTGAAAATGCTGTTCATAACGCAGTGCAAAAAGCATTTGAAAAAGATAAAAGATTATAAGAAAAAGCACGGATTAATTCCGTGCTTTTTTGCTAAAATAACTCATCAAGCAGTATATAGTCAAGTGGACAATTGCATACGTCTAATCGCATAAAGCTGTTTAATCCCGTCAGCCTCACTTGCAGATATTCAAAAAGGCACTTTTGTTGAAAAGTGCCTTAAATTTATTACATATACTTTTTGATTTCGTCAACCATATCGGTCTTTTCCCAGGAAACGCCAAGGTCTTCCCTTCCCATATGACCATATGCGGCAACATTTTTATAGATAGGCTTTCTTAAATCAAGTCTGTTTATAATTGCAGATGGTCTGAGGTCAAATACCTTATTTACTATATCACTGATTTCCTCATCAGTCTTTTTACCTGTGCCAAATGTATCAACCATTACTGAAACAGGCTTTGCTACACCGATTGCGTATGCAAGTTCAACCTCACATTTTGCCGCAAGTCCTGCAGCAACAATGTTCTTAGCAACCCAACGAGCAGCATAAGCTGCAGAACGGTCAACCTTAGTCGGGTCCTTACCGCTGAAAGCACCGCCGCCGTGACGAGCATATCCGCCGTATGTATCAACGATAATCTTTCTTCCTGTTAAACCTGAGTCACCATTAGGACCACCGATAACAAATCTTCCGGTCGGGTTGACATAATAAACTGTGTCATCATCAATAAGCTCGGCAGGAACTGTTGTTTTGATAACCTTTTCAATAATATCTTCCCTGAGCTGAGAGAGCTCAACATCAGCACTGTGCTGGCTTGAAACAACAACAGCAGTAATCTTTACAGGCTTATCATCTTCATACTTAACAGTAACCTGTGTTTTACCATCAGCATAGAGATATGGCAGTGTACCATCCTCTCTAACCTCAGTAAGTTTTAAAGCAAGCTTGTGAGCAAGGCTTATAGGAAGCGGCATAAGCTCTTCAGTTTCATCACAAGCAAAACCGAACATCATACCCTGGTCGCCTGCACCATTAAGATTATATTCGTCATCCTCATTATTTTTAAGCTCAAATGATTTATCAACACCCATTGCAATATCAGTTGACTGCTTGTCAAGCGCAGTAAGAACAGCACAGGTATTGCCATTAAATCCCTTTTTATCGTCATCGTATCCGATTTCGCAAACAGTTTTGCGGACAATTGCAGGAATATCAACCTGGGCATTAGTTGTTATTTCACCCATATCAAGAACCTGTCCAGTTGTGCATGTAGTTTCACAGGCAACACGGCTCATAGGGTCCTGTTTAATCATTTCATCAAGAATTGCATCTGAAATCTGATCGCAGATTTTGTCCGGATGACCCTTTGTTACAGATTCACTTGTAAATAAAAAATTAGACATAAAACATCCTCCTTGCAAAACAAAAGCACATACGTGAGGTATGTGCAAACAATAACCTCATCATTCGGTCCACGCAGGTATTAGCACCTTACTTAAAGCAGGTTGCTGTGGCGTCAACGGGCCTGTCCCTCAACCACTCTTGATAAAGTATATTAACTTTAGATATATAATACACCAGTTAATTAATAATGTCAACATAAATTTATTTTGTTAATATTGCACAACATTTCAAAGAAATTTTTGTTACTATTGAAATAAATATTTCACTTTCACTGTTGAAATTTGTTTATAATTAGTTTATAATTTACTTGTATATAATTTTGTATATATTTGCTCATTTAAGGAGGAAAATTTATGGCAAAGAAAACAGTATTTATTACTGGTGGTACCGGTAATATGGGTTGGGCTGCTGTTCAGGAAATGATTAAGCACCCAAGTGACATCAATGTAAAGATGCTCGCAAGAAAAAGCCCTAAAAACGAGGAGAAGCTCAAGGGTCTTATGGCTAAGCCAAATGTTAAAATCGTTTGGGGCGACCTTGGTGACTACGATTCAATCCTTGAGGGTGTAACAGGTTCTGACTACATTCTTCACGTTGGCGGTATGGTATCACCTACTGCAGACTGGAAACCTTACAGAACTCAGTCTACAAATATTGGTGCTGCTGAGAATATCTGCAAGGCTGTTCTCGCTCAGCCTGATCCTGATGCAATTAAGGTTTGCTACATTGGTACAGTTGCTGAAACAGGCGGACGTAACTATCCTATCCACTGGGGACGCTGCGGTGACCCGATTAAAATTTCTATTTATGACCATTATGCTATTTCAAAGACAGTTGCTGAGCGCACATTCGTTGAAAGCGGAATTAAGAACTGGGTTGTAATGCGTCAGTCAGGTATTCTTTATCCAAACATCTTAAAGAATATGGATCCTATTATGTTCCACGTTCCGGTAAACGGTGTTCTTGAGTGGTGTACTGTTGAGGACTCTGGTCGTCTTATGTGCAACCTTGTTCTTGAGGACAAGAAGGGCAACCTTGGTTCTGATTTCTGGAATCATTTCTTTAACATCGGTTCAGGTAAGGAATACAGAATTTCTAACTATGAATTTGAATGCCTGCTTCTTGGTACACTTGGTCTTGCAGGTCCTGAAAAGCTCTTTGAGCCAAACTGGTTTATCACAAAGAACTTCCATGGTCAGTTCTATGCTGATGGTGACAAGCTTGAGGATTTCTTACACTTCCGTGAAAACCTTCCTGTACAGGAATATTTCAACCGTCTTGCTGATCAGGTTGAGTTCTACTTCAAAATACCAAGATATCTTCCTAAAAATCTCGTAGCTGCTTGCGCTAAGCCATTTATGAAGAAGATTGCAGAAACTAAGGATTTTGGTACTCTTGACTGGGTTAAGACTGAGGATCCTGTTAGAGTTTCTGCTTACTATGGTACAATGGATGATTACAGAAAGATTCCTTCAAAGTGGGAAGATTTTGAAATCATTAAGTTTGATAAGGACAATGCTGCTGCTGAGCAGTTTAAGCTTGATCATGGTTATGATGAGTCAAAGC
>JAIDEF010000194.1 GCA_029054965.1 Eubacterium sp. | reverse complement strand
ATATTATCTCTGCCGCCAAGTCTTTCATTAAGGACTGAAATCGCATCAGGATCCTGATCAACCGCAATAAGCTGTTTTGCATATTTTGCAATTTCACCCGAATGGCCTCCGCCGCCTGCAGTACCGTCAACTATAATTTTTGTATTATCTAAATTCAGTGCCTTTATCGACTCATCAAAAAGCACACTTTTGTGAACAAACTCCATATTAATCATTACCCTTCAGCTTGTCCATCAAATCATACATACCCTGAGAATGGTCATATGTATTGTAGATTTTATCGTATTCTTCAGTATTCCAGATTTCAATAACCTTACCCTTGCCCTTAAACACAACTGTTGATGCATTCTCAAGCATAGCTGCCGCCTTAAGTCTTTGATTAACGGTAAAACGACCCTGAGCATCAAGAGTTGATTCCTCAGCATTATCAAGAAAAGAGGTTGTTGCATCATACTTTTGATTTTCTGTACCAATCTGCATTGACTCATAGGTTTCCTCAAAATGGTCAACAGGATAAAGAGTCAAACACTTACAGCCTCTTACAGTAACAGCAACCATATAAAATTCCTTGCCAAGTCTTTCACGCCACTTTGTAGGGATAGAAAGACGGCCCTTAGAATCAAGCTTATAACCATCAAGAGTGCCGACAAATAAGCGCATATCTTTCTCTCCTTTCATCATTTTGTGGGAATTAGTTTGGGATTTTAGTGAAATCTTTGGGATTTTATTGGATTTTCTTCCTCTACTACATTATAGTTAGGCAAATAAACTTTGTCAAGGAATAATTAGAAGTTGAGCTAATTGTAACTAAATTGTAATTTTTAGATTTATCAGACTGTTGTTTAATTAAATACAATATGTTATAATTTTTATATCAAATTTAAGGAGAGCAATATGGAAGGTTACAAATCAACATGGCGTGAAAAAATCGGCTATGGTGTAGGTGCAATAGGGCTTGACCTGAGCTACGGCTTGTTTTATTCCTATTTATCCTACTATTTATCAAGCGTGCTTGGTCTTAAAGAAGGATTTTTGCTTTTGCTGACACCGCTTGCAAGAATATGGGACGGTATCAATGACCCGATGATGGGTACAATTGTTGATAACACAAAAACGAAAATGGGAAAATACAGACCATGGATTGTTATCGGAGCTATATCAAATGCAGTCGTGCTTTCATTGCTGTTCACAAGCTTTGGTATGAGCGGAACAAAGCTCTATATTTACATTGCGGTTATGTATATACTCTGGGGTATGACCAACACAATGGCAGACATCCCCTACTGGTCAATGGTGCCAAGCTTCACCACCGACCCGAGCGACAGAAATCTCGTTGCAACTGTTGCAAGAACCTTTTCAGGCTTGGGACAGGGCATAATCACAGTGGCAACACCGATTATTCTGCCCATGCTGTCAAACGGTATGACAACAGACAAGGGTTATTCGGCAGGCGGATTTTCAAAGTGGGCAATAATCTGTGCAGGTCTGCTTGTTCTGTTCTCAACCATCTGCGTATTTTCAACAAAGGAAAAGCATGTTGTATACAGCAGCAAAGAAAAATTTTCATTCAAAAAGATGTTTAAGGTTATTGCAAAAAATGACCAGTTAGTTGTATTTATAGTATTTGCTATGGTTTCAAATGCAGGCTGGTATCTGACAAGCGGCACAGCCGTATACTATTTCAATGACGTACTCGGCAAGCCTGAGGCACAAAGCCTGTTTGCAACAATAGGTGCAGTCGGCTCTGTACTGGGACTGCTGGTAATTCCCGTGCTGTCAAAGAAAATGAGCAAAAGAAGCATTTATCAGTTCTCAATAATTATGACGATTGTGGGATACGCATTAATGTTCCTGTTCGGTCCTATTCTTAAAATAACAATAGCATTGGATATCAGCTACATTTTAGCTTCAATCGGTATCGCATCAATGTTTGTTGCACAGACAATCTTCCTTGCTGATATAGTTGACTACGGCGAATACAAAAACGGTGAAAGAAACGAATCAATCACCTTCTCAATGAAGGGCTTTCTGCAAAAGCTCGCATACACAGTTCAGACAATCATTCTGTTTGGCGGTTTAAAGATTATGGGCTATAACGAACAAATCACTGTAGGTGCGGTCAATGATTCAACCAAAACAGCAATCGGGATTATTGCCTTTGCAATCCCCCCTGTCCTTATGATAATTTCTCTCATTGTATTTTCAGCTAAATTTAAAATACATGGTGAGCTTGCCGATAAGGTGCATAGTTTCATTGTTGAAAAGCGTTCTGCAGAAGAAAACGAATAATTTGCAAAGTAAAAAAGCACAGGAAATCATAACGATTTCCTGTGCTTTTTATTTGTATTGCTATTCTGTTTTTTCTATTCTGCATCCACCTGAAATATCTTCATCAATCGGAACTATAACAGTTGCATAATAGCTATTATTTTTTAGCTGTACCCTCCAGCCGTAATTCGGTCTTGGGAATACAAAGTATGCATCATCAATATCAAAATATCCATACAAATCGGGCTTTGAAATCAACTCACAGCTTATAACCTCTGTGAATGGTTCAGGATTGTCGGGGAAATCAGATTCAATGTAAATATAATTGTTTATATCCACTGCCATAGTTTTGGCTTTTTCAATTGCCTCTTCCCTGCTGATGCCCACATAAGAAACCGTACCTTCTAATGAAACAATACTGTTGAAATCGGATTTTGATATTGCTCCGTTTTGGGTATTAATATCATAATAGTCACTGCCATCACAGATTGTTATAACATCATTATCCGCATCGCAAATTCTGGTGTAGCCTATATCACATACAGGCACAGGTGCCTCTGCCTTCACACCACCTGAACCGTAAAATTTTATCGGCATACGGTAGAGAATATTATTTTCAATATTTCTGAAATAGAGCTGATCCCCAATAAATGCACATAGGGACATATCGGAATCCGATTTGTATAAATCAAAATATCTGCCAAAATATGAGCAAGTTATTTCATCATCACAGAGAAATTCCGTTGCGTCATCAAACTTAAGAACATCGCCGTATTTACTTAATATAAACAATTCACTATTAGTAATACTGAAAGGCTCAAAGCCATCTGCAACAGTCATTGTACGATAATTCGTATAATACCAGTAGCCATAAGGATTTGTCTGCTTCATAATCTCAACATCCTCGGCACTGCTTTGAGCGAATATACCAACGTTATGCTTTGCCCATGAATCAAAATATTCCTGCCCTGTTTCAGCATAAAGCTTAAGGGCTTCACCACCGATGATTTTATCCATAACACTGCGCATTAAATGACCCTTTAATCCTGTCTGACCGCCCTTGGAAAATTCATCAACAATATACTGCATTGTATAAATTCCACCATCAGCCAGGGTATTATACGTTTCCTTATTATGAGCAATATAATCACCTGGATTTGAAGATGCGTTAACTGATGAGTCATCAGGATTTTCCAAGAAATTAAATAATTCATCAATATAATCACGCTGATTTTTGCTGAGTGTTGCCAGTGATGTAAGATAATCCTTATCCTTCAGCTTTTCATTTTCCGCCTCATCAAAAGTGAGTTTAAAATAACGCTCAGCATACTTAATCATATACGGCACATCATCAAGCACATATACAGAATAGCTTGCTGTTGAGTTAAGTGCGGAATCATAATACATAATAATTTTGCCTTGTTTAAAGCTTGGAATTTCAGGTGTACTGTCATTCTCTGTATTTACAATGCTGTTATTCTCAAGCTCCTGCATCATAGCATTATATGAAATATCGCCGGTCGATGAACAGCCAGAACGATAGAGCTGCTTAAAATGTTCATTAGAAGTATCCTGATTAACAATAATATAGCTGTCTGAAATATAAGCATATCCGCTGCCATCTAAAATCCCGCTAAAACCACTCGGCATACCTATACATTCACCTATAGCATAGGCCTTGTAATCGGATGTTATATTGGCATCAGCAATGCTCACCGAATCTTTCGAGGTCATTTTCGGATTGGCTGCACAGGACACAAGCACCAAACCGCATAGCAGCACGGCCAGTATTGACACGGCAA
>JAIDEF010000193.1 GCA_029054965.1 Eubacterium sp. | reverse complement strand
TAATAATATAATATATTTATAGTATACTAAAAAATGTAAAAAGTCAATATAGACAACAGTTGACGGATTTGTTATAATTAATAGTTAGAATAGGTTTAATTGGAGATATAAAAATGATTGTAAGAGTTAACAACAATAATATAGAAGAATACGAGAGCTTTATAAAAAAGCACCCTAAGGGATTATTTCAGCACTCATCAAAATGGGCAGGAGTTAAGGATGCCTGGAAATTTGAAGCTGTAATGCTTAAGAATAACAGCGGTGAAATTAAGGGAGCTGCTGCTGTTTTAATCAGGAGTATTCCTGTTATTAAAAAGTCACTGATGTACTGCTGCCGCGGCTTTGTTTGTGATGAGAATGATTTTGAAACCTTTGACAAGCTCTTTAATGCACTGCTTGATGTCGGCAAGGAATACGGTGCTTACTGTCTGAAAATCGACCCTGAAATTGTTATAGAGAACAAAGAATATAAAGAGCATCTGATAAAAAAAGGCTTCACCGAATTAAACCCGGGATGTATGGATTTTGAAAATGTTCAACCAAGATTTGTTTACTGCTTTGATTATAACGGACTCAGCGAGGACGAGCTTATGCTAACCTTCAAGAGTGACTACAGAAACAGAATCAGAAAAGCACCAAAAAAGGGTGTTGAGGTTAAAATCTGCGGTAAAGAGGCACTTGATGATTTTGTCAGAATTATGGGTGAAACAGGCGAACGTGACGGCTTTTCGACAAGGCCAAAAGAATACTTTGCAAAAATACTTGACTGTATGACAGACGATGCAAGGCTCTATATGGCATATTATGATGGCAAGGCTATTGCAGGAACTATTGCTATAAAATGGGGTCAGAATGTTATGAAATATCAGTACGGTGCATCTTCAAATGCTCACCGCAACGTATACCCTAACTATGCTTTGCAGTGGGCAATGATGCAGTGGGGTATGGAATGCGGCTGTAAGGTATATGACTTTGGCGGTATTTCCGGTGATTGTCAGAATCCTGACAATCCGCACTACGGACTATGGAGATTTAAGCACGGCTTCGGAGGATATATGAAGGAATTTGTGGGCGAGTTTGACTATGTAATTAATAAGCCTGTATATAATTTATATAATCTTGCAACAAAGGTTCTTGAAAAAATAAGGTAAAAATATGAGCAGATATGTAATTGATAAAAAGCTACTTGAAGAAAATATAAAGCTGATTAAGGATAAGGCAGGAGTGCCCCTTATCGGAGTTGTTAAGGGCAACGGCTACGGTTTCGGCATTAAGGAATTCAGCACTGTACTCAAGGATAACGGTATTAAAACCTTCGCTGTTACGGAGGTTGATGATATAGCAGAGTTAAAAGAGATTCTCGACAATGAGGACATACTCGTTATGCGTTCAACCTGTATTGAGGATGAGGCAAGGCTTGTTGCTGAAAACGGATGTATTGCCACAATCGGCTCACTTTATTCTGCCGAGATTATGGACAAGGTATCTAAAAGCCTTGGTATAAAAACCAAATGCTATTTGAAGATAGATACAGGAATGGGTCGCTACGGCTTTATGCCAAGTGAGGTTGAGGAAGCAATCAGATGCTATGATTTTGAAAATCTCGATTTCATCGGAGCATATACTCATTTTTCATCAGCATTTACAAATACAGCGCTCACCAAAACACAGCTTGAATTATTCAAGGATACTATGGCACAGATTGAAAAGGCTGGCAAAAAGGTTGGTCTTCTTCATGCTGCCAACTCCCCTGCGCTGCTTAATGTCAGTGATGTATGCCTTGACAGCGTCAGAGTAGGCTCTGCATTCACAGGCAGAGTAATAACACAGAGCAAAACAAAGCTCAACAGACTTGGCAGGCTTGAGGCTGAGGTTATTGAAATAAAAACTGTACCTGCGGGCTATTCTGTCGGCTATAACGGACTTTATAAAACAAAAAGAGAAACTAAGATTGCTATTGTTCCTATCGGTCACTATGACGGCTTCGGACTGGCTAAAGAGAAAGAGATAGCTGATTTGAGGTCTGTGCTGTCTCAGCTAAAAAAATATCTTAACAAAAAGAAGATCGATGTTAAAATTGAAGTCAGAATGTACAGCGTTATCG
>JAIDEF010000192.1 GCA_029054965.1 Eubacterium sp. | reverse complement strand
TATTATATCTTAATATTATTTAATTTTCCGATAATGCTTCATATATACAATCAAAAACAGATTTAGGAAGTCTTGCTTTATAAAGTGCTCTGAACAGTGAATTTCTGTCAGTCAGATTGCTGAACACTTTATATGCAGCATTCTTTTTCATTGTACTATCCTGCCAACGTGACATAATATTAATCACCTTATCTCTCGGACTTTCGGCTGAAAGCGGTTTAGCATTCTTTATTTCAATTTCAACAGGCTCTCTTGAAAAGCTGAATTCAGCATCATCACAGTCAATATCCTTAAAGCAGATTTTATACTGTCTGTTTTCGGGAATAACAGACAAATCACCCTCAACCTCAATGGTCAGCTTAACAGTATCAGTTCTTTCATCAAAAGTATTTTTAAACACGGTTTTTGCCGTATGCTCTGCAAAATCAGTTTTGCCGTTATCCTCATACATAACAAATTCATTATTACCCTTAAACACCCATACCTCAAGCTTTTCGGGATTTGAGCATTTATTGCCGCTGTCAGCAGACAACGGAATAACTGCACCTGCCTTCGCAAGAACAGGTATAGTATACAGCTCTCTGTTAAGTTTAAGCACCTGTGAGCCTGAATATTTCTGCAAAGTGAATATATCCGTATATTCACCATCGGGTATCCAGACCTCAGTGCTGCCCATTCCAACCTCTTTTTTCTGCGGTGAGGTAATAGGACAAACCATAAGCTCACTGCCGAACATATACTGGTTTGGCACATTAAAGGCATTTTTATTATTAGGGTATGAATAATACATAGGCTCACAGAGTGCAATACCATCAACATGACACCTATGATTCATAGAAAAGATATATGGTATCAGCTTATGTCTGAAATTAAGCCACTCTTTTGCATTCTTATAAACGTCCTGCCTGTATTTCCAAGGCTCTTTTCCGAGCAGCTCAATCGCAGTTGAATGAAGCCTTAATATCGGTGAAAATGTACCGAACTGAATCCATCTTAAATATAATTCATCATCACGATAACCCTGATGATGACCACCTATATCGTGGCTCCACCAGCCATATGCAGCATTGGCTGCATTAGCAGTGAAATACGGCTGAAAATCAAGAACCCTCCAGTTAATTGCAGTATCACCGGAAAAGCCCAGCGGATACCGGTGTGAGCCTACACCGCCATATCGTGAAAGAATCAACGGAATATCCCCATTCTCGGCGTTATCAAGATAATGATAATGATTAAGAGCAGTCAGAGGGTCAAGTCCTTTAACATCTGAGCTTTTGCCCTGCTGCCAGTCAATCCACCAGAAATCAACACCGTCTTTTTCATAAGGCTTATGAAGAATATCAAAATATGAATTCCAGAATCTACCACTGCCGCACATAAATTTCACTGTCTTTTCTGTGGCAGGGTCAATGCCATTTGCAATCGCCATATCCTCATACATATCCTCAAAGCTTCTTACACCATCAGCAGGATGAAGATTGAGCGTTATATGAAGATTTTTATTTTTAAGCTGTTTCAAAAATTCTTTATAATCGGGGAAAAGATTTGTATCCCAGGAATACCCTGGCCAGCCGTTAACCTTTTTGCCGAACTGCTTTTTAATATCCACCCAGTGCCAATCCATATCAACCGTTGCTACAGTAAGCGGTATACCCTCTTTTTCAAATCTGTCCATTAATGAAAGATATTCATGCTGTGTATAGGCATGATATCTGCTCCACCACACACCGAGAGCAAAACGAGGAATTAACGGAGTCGGTGAGCTGATTGAATAAAAAGCCCTGATTGTTTCACGATAATCTTTTCCGTAGGCAAAAACATAGTAATCCTTTGAGGCGCCTTTTCTCGGTACAAACAATCCGTCACTATCAAGAAGCATACTGCCGCTGTCATCAAAAAGATACAAGCCATTTTCAGTGATAAAGCCATCCTCCAAAGGAATTTTTCCGAAGGTATTATCAAGCGTTCTGTAGGTACCCTTTAAATTCTTTTGCTTTGAGAAAAGCTCTGTCTGTTCATTCTCTTTAAAATAAACACTGTAGGGCTTTTTGTTTTTCAGCGTAAGAATGATATCCTCGGTTTCAGCCTTGCATATTGCACCGCTTTTAGTAATTTTCATATCACCTGCAGGGAATTTACGATTCCATACAGCATAGCTGGCAAGATCGGTAAATCCCCCAATCTCAACCCTTAAAAGCTTTGATGTGATATATGTAATTCTCAAATCACCGTCAACATAAATCTGACTGTCGTCAGCCTTGGCATTTGTATTAACAACTAAAGACGTTTTAAGCATTGTTCTTCCTCCTTAAATAAAGCTGCAGGAATTAAAATCAAATACCGTGTCAAATTTATCAGTCTGATAAGTATTTCCATCATAAATAACAGAAATTCCATTTTCGTCTGCAGTTATATCAAAGCATTTTGAAAACAGTCTTATATTCTGCAATGAAATATCGATGCACTTCCCGCTTAACTGCGGATTAATTCTCAGCTTGTTAAACCCCACTGCCTTTAATCCGAAAAGCCCCTCTGTAATTATTCTTGCAAACAGCAGGCTTTCAGCAGCAAGATGTGCTCTGTTCCCCTCAGGATAAGCCTCAAAGGGATACGGACAGTGCGAGCCTAAGAGCCTGTTTTTACAGTAGTTAACAGTTTCTTCAATTCCTTTTTCAGCATAGCCTGCAAGGAATGTTCCTCTTAGAGCAAAAAGCAGCGATCTGTCCCAAGTAGTGTTATTTACTGAGGTTGACTTCATCATACCATTATTGTAAAGCCTTGGCGAAAACAATGCCTTAATCGTCTGGTCTGCCCTGTCAAATATACCAACAGTAAGGGGCATACATATCCATGAACGCAAATCCTTATTGCCTTCATAATATCTGTAAGTATCAAAGCCTTCAACATTGGAGCCGAAATAGTTTTCAATTGCCGTCTTCAGCTTAATCTGTTCATTTTCCCAAAGCTGTTTATGCTTATTATCACCGATAA
>JAIDEF010000191.1 GCA_029054965.1 Eubacterium sp. | reverse complement strand
GCAGGATTTTCGTCAGTTGCCCAAAGAGTTTCTCCCGTTAAACGATTAATCACGCCCCATTCGCGATAAAGAGATTTGTTTTCATTAAGTCTTGCAGGGGTAACATTTGACTTATATTCCGTTACACTTCCAACGGGAATTGCATCCGGACCAGCTATTTCAATAGCTGAAAGATTACCGGTCACACCGACACGAGTAACTTTCAAATCAACAGTCTTAGTTACTCCGCTAGCAACAGCAGTAACCTGAGTTGTTTTTGAATATTCAACATATCCATCGCCCCCATCAAGACCGGTTACATTACCGTTCTGGTCAATTACAGCAACAGTCGAATCTTCAACAGACCAAACAAGGTCGCCTGTATATGAGCCGGCAGGAACAACATTTGCAATAGCAAGCTGAGATGTTTCGCCTTCCTTTACAGTTGTATTACCAACAATATCAAATGATTCAACAGGCAAATCAGCTGTGTCATAAACATTAAATGTAATATAACTTGAAAAAGCAAGATTACTTGCATCCTGAACTAATATTGATGCAGTACCCGGAGAAGTAAATGTTACAAGACCATCCGCAGTAACTTCTGCATGCTTTTTTGATTCAAGGTCAAATGAATTTTTACCAACAGACCATTTTACATTATGATGAAGTCTGACAGGAGTAACATCTGCAAATAACTGCACCGTTTTTCCTACTGCAACATCAAGAGGAACTACATTTTTATTTGTAATATGAACACCTGTCGGAAGAACACTTGCAACAAGATTTTTTTCCACGACAAATTCAACGGTATCTGATGAAATTTCATTACCGTTAACATCGCTGAGTGTTGCCGTAATTTTTACATTCATATTATTTAAAACAGCTTCCAGACTATTTGCAAGTGCATCACCTGCAATACCCCTGACGATTGCAACAATAAGCTCATTGTTCATATCATCAAAATCAACGCCTGTACTCGTTAAGGAATTCAGAATTTGATCTGCCATTGCATCTCCGACAATCGGAAGAACACGGATATTTTCATCAAGCCAAAGATTGATAACGGCAGATTTTGAATAGTCGTAGCCTTTAACAACACCATTTTCGTCAACGCCTGCAAGAAGGGGCAGATTACTTGACCATACAACATACGCACCATCCGGCACAGCCTCTGAGGTTGTGTATTTCAGCTGAACCGTGTCATATTCTTTAATTGTTTGGCGTTCTGTAATCTCTACTCCGTTTTCATCAGTTATATTAATAGAATTTACCGCACCATAGCTAACAATAAAAGCAGGCGTTATCATTGAAATGATAATTAAAAATGCCAAATAAAGACTTAACAATTTTTTTCCTGTTCTCTTCATATACATCAACCTTCTTTGTTTTGAAATTGATAAAATATCAACCATAGATAAACCACCACCTACTACCACCCTACCATCTCGTG
>JAIDEF010000190.1 GCA_029054965.1 Eubacterium sp. | reverse complement strand
TGATGTTACTTATGTTCCTATTGATGAATGTGCTGATGAGCTTTCTATCGAGGCTGTTGAAACTGATGAGTCAACAATTTACTGCAAGCCTTATCAGACTAAACGATTGATTGTTGATTGTGATGGCAGTCTGCCTGAGGTTAACAGTATTGATTCTCTTGAAACTCCTGATGGAAGTGTTCTCTTACAGTTTGACAGCGAAGCCGAAACTAAAAATGCATATGAAGTATTAAACGAAAGCGATAATGTAAATTCTGTCTCTGGTGAAAATACATACAGTGCAAGTGCTTATTCTGCTTCTGACTTTCCACTGAGTGAAAATTTATCGTGGGGTGCAGATTATATTGATTCGCCCCAGGCTGTAAGCTATTCAATTGAAAACGGGCTTAATAAGCAGGTAACTGTTGCGGTAATTGATTCAGGGGTAGATATTGACCATCAGTATCTTCAGGGACGTATTCTGAGCAGCAGTAAATCAATTATAGGAAGCTCATATGATGACCAAAATGGACATGGAACACATGTATCAGGTATTATTGTTGATAATACGCCTGATAATGTCAAAATTCTTGCAGTTCAGGCACTTAATGCAGCCGGCAAGGGTTCTGATTATCAGATTGCAGCTGCTGTAAATTATGCTGTTTCACAAAAGGTTGACATCATCAATATGAGCCTTGGCGGTCCTGATTTATGGAGCAACAGTGTTCTTAAAACTGCAATAAAAAATGCATATGACAATAATATAACAATTTGCGTTGCTGCGGGCAATGAAGCTGATAATGCAAAGTATTACTATCCGGCAAATTCATCTTATTGTATAACTGTTGGTGCTCTTGCGAAAAACGGCTCTCCTGATTATGATTATTCAAACTACGGCAGTGTTATTGATGTTTGTGCTCCAGGCAGTGATATCTTGAGCAGTTTTCCGGGTGGTGATTATATTGAAGCAAGCGGAACTTCAATGGCAACTCCATTTGTTTCTGCTGCCTGTGCTATGAAAATACTTCTCAGCGGAAAAGTTTCACCGTCCAAAACAAAGGATTATATTAAAAAGAATGTAATTCCTCATATAGATGAAAATGAAAGTCAGTTCGGAACGGGTATAATATCTTTAACAAAATATGTTCCTAAAGAACGTACAGCTCCTGTATGTTTTAATAAGCTTGGCGGTTATTATAAGGATGACAGTCTGAGCATTACAATGTCATCTTCCGATAAATCAGCTAAGATTTATTACACCACTGATGGTTCTGATCCGTCAAATACAAACGGAACCCTTTATTCAAAGGCTGTTACTATTACTAAAAATACTACATTCAAAGCTGTTGCATATTACGGAAGCAAGTATAAATCGAAAATAACAAAAGCCTCATACATATTCGGTCAGATTGCAAAGGAAAGTGATTTCAAACTTGTTGGAAGCACTATTACTGATTATTACGGTCCTTCAGGCGATTTGATTGTGCCTGAAAAAATCTCAGGTAAAACTGTTACAGTAATAGGTGAGGATGTATTTAAAAACAAACACCTTACATCTGTTTCTCTGCCGAAGTCAGTTATAAAAATAAGTGACTTTGCTTTTGCTGATAATGATTTAGAATTTGTTGAAGCGCAAAGTGTAACATATATAGGCAACAGTGCTTTTGCGCATAACAGCCGTCTTTCAAATACAAAATTCGGAAAAGTTAATTATATTGGCTCATCTGCATTTGAAAACTGTAATATGAGTCAGGATTCAATAAATTTTTCTGCCGTTACTGAAATCGGTCAGAAGGCTTTCCTTAATTGTAATTTTACAAAAATCACTAATGCTGACAAGCTTGCCAAAATAGGTGCATCTGCATTTGAAAATAATGATTTTTTTGTTCTTAATCTGCCTTCTGTGAAATCAATAGGAAATAATGCGTTCAGCGGAAATAAGAATCTTAGAACCGTTAAACTGAATAATGCCGATTCAATCGGTTCAAATGCATTTTCATATTGCGATCTTACCGGTTCGCTTTCATTGCCAAAGGTAAAAAAGATTTCAAACGGAGCTTTCTCTCACAGTAATGTTAAGAATGTAAGCTTGCCATTATGTACAAGTATCGGCTCAGACGTATTTGAGTCTTGTTCTTCTCTGGCAACCTTGAGTGTGCCGAAATGTGAGTATTTGGGTAGTTTTACCAATAGCTCGCCGGATTTTAAAGTGCTTGATTTGCCGTCAGTTAAAGAAATTGACAGTATTTATGACTGTAAATATCTTGAAGTGCTTAATATTCCTGAATGTTACACTGCTGCAAGTAATTGTCAGATAACTTCATGTCCGCAGCTTAAGGTTTTAAGTGCACCTCTTTTAACAGTGCTTCCTAATATAGCTGATTGTAATAGTCTTGAAACAATAAATCTCCCTAATGTTGTAGATACTAATAATAATTCTGTCAGCGGATTGAGTAGTTTAAGACTGCTGAATTTATCTGCAGTTTCAAAAGCTCCTGCTATTTTAAACTGCTCCTCTCTCGAAACTGTTATTTTGTCATCAGCAGCTTCACTTTCAGAGATTAAAAATTGCAGTTCTTTGAAAAATCTTATTATACCTAATGTTAAGGCTTTTAACGACAGTTTATTAACCGGTTCTGTTAACAGTATTGACGAGCTTTCACTTGATTCGGCAGAAAATGTAACACTGACTCTAAGTAATAATATTAATTATTCCATGCCAAAGGTGAAAAATTTATCAAGCAATAATACAGCAGTGCTTTCTGTTGCAGTGCCTCAGTCAGCAAAGCTTAGTAAAGTAAACAGTGCTTCAACTGTCTATACTGCAAATACATCTATCAGCGGTTATAATGTTGTTAGTTCACCTTCTGTCAGAAATGATTTGCCTGAGAGCTATGTGCTTGATGATAATACAGAAGATGCATTATCAATCTCAGTTTTCTGTGCAAAGCCGTCATATCAGTGGCAGTACTCTAAAAACAGCAGCTTCACTTCTCCAAGCAATATAGCAAATAACAACAGAAACACTATCATTCCCGACAAATCAGGATATTATCGCTGTGTTGTAACTGATACTGAAAACAGCAAAAAAGTGATTTCATCAGTTTGTAATGTTAGCTGTGAAGTGAAAACAGTGCAGGTTAAGTTCAGTTCTTCTAACAAAGCGATTGTTTTATGGAGAAATGCTCTTTTAGCAAATGTTGCAAGTGAAGTAATTAATATTCCTGTTGGTGACAAAATTTCCGTTTATGACGATGTTAATATAAAAACTCTTTGGAAAAACGGAAGTGCAGTTGCTGATGAAAATGGATTTTATAATATTGAAGTTTCTGATGATACACAGATAACAAGCAATGGCAGAATTAATTTATCTAAGGCAAAGCTTGTAAATACATCAAATAAAGATAAGCATTATGGTTCATACTATTCAAGCGGTGAAAGAGAACCAATGCTTAAGCTTGTATATAACAATAAGGAGCTTGTTAAAAATAAGGACTATATAGTTCGTGTTATTTCTGACAGAGCACCTGTTTTGCCGGGCACTTATAATTTTACGATTATCGGTCTTGGTGATTATTACGGCAGATTTAGTGATGAATTCGTAATTCATAATGCAAGCATAGATGATTGTAAGTTTGCTGAAATTAAGCCTCAGCCATATACAGGTTCTTTTGTTGAGCCTGTGGTCAAAGCCACAATAGATGGTAAGGCAATTGATACTTTTGATGTTTATTATGTTGATAACGTTGGTGTAGGAACAGCAACAGCAACAGTTTACGGTAAGGGATATATTGACGGAGAAAAAGATCTTAAATTCAGGATTGGATATGATATTTCCGGTGCAAAGGTTACTTTAAATAAAAATAGCTGTTATTATTCCGAGATTAATCCATGCAAGCCTAAACCAACTGTTATATATCAGGGCAGAACTTTAAAGGAAAACAAGGATTATAAAGTAAGCTATAAAAATAATAATGCTGTCGGTACAGCAACTGCTGTAATAACCGGTATGGGAAATTATGTCAACAGCACTGGTGTAAGCTTTAAAATCGTTAAAGGTGTTCCTTTTGAGCCTAAGCTTTCAAAGACTTCATTTGTATACAACGGAGGAGTTCAGCGTCCAACAGTGACTGTTAAAGACAGTAAGGGGAATGCACTAACCTATAAAAAGGATTTTACAGTTAACTACTCTAACTGGAGCTCAACTAATGTTGGAACATATAAGGTTACAGTTAATTTTATAGGCAAGTATTGTGGCAGTAAAACTTATAATTATAAAATTACAGCCCAGTCAAAGGTTACACCAAAGCTTAACAGAAATACATTTACGGCTAACGGAAAAACACAAAAACCAAGTGTGACTGTAACGGATGCTAAGGGTAATAAGCTTGTTAAGAATAAGGACTTTACATTGAGCTATTCAAATAACAATTCAAAAAATGTTGGCAGATACACTGTCACTGTTAAGATGAAGGGTAATTACAGCGGCTCAAAGACTTATCCTTATTATATTAACCCTAAGCCAACTGAATTTCTGGCAAGCAATAAAGGCGGCTTTAAGGCTGTTTCAAAAGGCTTTACGCTTAAATGGAATAAGCAGAACAGTCAGACAACAGGTTATCAGATTCAGTATGCAACACGCAGTGATTTCAAAAATGCTGCCACGATTACCATAGCTAATCCAAACACAACAAGTTATACTATTAAGGGCAGGGCAGCCAATACCAGATATTATGTAAGAATAAGAACATATAAAAAAATAGGTAATGGTACATTTTATTCAAGCTGGAACAGCGGAACAAAGTCTGTTGTTACACTTCGTTGATTACCGGTTTAAAATTTTTTAATAAAAACTTTATCACAATTTAATACTCTGTTTTTTGATTATTCTTAAATTATTGGTATTATTTGAGTATCGAAAGATTATTATATAAAGGGGTATTAATTATGGTAGATTATATTACCGGTATTAACGGTTGCGGAAAGTCAAGAATACTTGCACAGGCAGCGATTTCGACTGCTGAGGTAAGTGACGGCAATGTTGTTTTCATTGATTACGGCGACAAGCTAAATATGGTTCTGCCGCCCAACATAAGATTAATTAATATCAGTGACTATAATATTGAATCTACAATGTCGTTTTATGGTTTTCTAATTGGTCTTTGTGCCAGTGATTATGATTTGACAGATGTTTTTATTGATTCTACTTTAAAAATCATTTCAAATCAGGAAAGTAACATTGACGATTTTTTCAAATTTCTTACTGATGTGTCAGGTTCCACAGGTGTTAATTTTCATTTCTCTGTTTGTGATGAATACACGCCTGCGTTAACCTATCAGGGTATTTAACAATGAGTGCACCATAGAGTTCGGTGCACTCTTAATTTTTTAATGAACCTTTTTCCGTTCGGTTATCTATTAAGTTAACACATCTTAAAATTTGTTCATTATTTTTCCATAATATATCTTAAGTTTGTTGACTTTTTGATAATGTTAACTTATAATAGATATGTAAAAATTAAGCCGTGTGCTTAGGGAGGTAAATTTATGAACATATTTATGATTGGTGGTACCGGTCTTCTTGGTTGTGAGGCAGCTCAGCAGCTTATCAATAAGGGTCACAATGTAACAACAGTAGCCCTTGCCGGTCTTCCTGAAGGAGCTCCTATTCCTAAGGAAATGAAAATTGAATTTGGTGACATCAATAAAAGATCAGATGAAGAAATTCTTGAATTAATGAAGGGAAATGATGTATTCGTTTTTGCTGCAGGTGTTGACGAACGTGTTGAATTCCCTGCACCGGTTATGGATTATTACAAGAAGTTTAACATTGCTCCGCTTGAGAGAATGTTCCCACTCTGTAAAAAAGCCGGTATTAAGAGAGCAGTAGTTCTCGGCTCATATTTCGCTTTTCTTGCAAAGCAGAAGCCTGAAATGCAGTGTGCTCAGAAGAATCCATACATCAAATCAAGATTAATGCAGGAAGAGGTTTGTAAGAATGCTGCTGACGAAAACTTCAGCACTTGTGTTCTTGAGCTTCCATACATTTTCGGTACACAGCCGGGTAGAAAGCCTGTTTGGACTATTCTTATTGAGCAGATTGAGTTTATGGATAAGTTACCATTCACACTTTATCCAAAGGGAGGTACAGCAATGCTTACCTGCCGTCAGGTTGGTGAGGTTATCTGCGGTGCAGCATTAAGCGATCATAAGGGTTATGAGGCTCTTCCGATTGCTATGTACAATATGAAGTGGGATAAATTCCTTGGCATTGTTTATGATGCAAGAAATATGCCTGGCAGAAAGATTGTCGGTGTTGCTCCTTGGATGATGAAAATGGGTATGAAGAAGGCTGTTAAGGATTATGCTGAAAGAGGTATTGATTCTGGTATTGATCCATATCATCTTCCTTATATTATGGACTATGATTTGTTCATTGACAGCTCATATGCTAAGGACTGCGGCGCTACTGCTGATGATATCGAGGCTGCAATTCACGATTCAATCAAGGTTTCTGTTGCTGCACATGAGGGTAAAGCAAAGCTTCTTGAAATGAGAGCTGAGTAATATTTATTTACATATTAAAAAAGCGGTGAGTTTAAAGCTCATCGCTTTTTTTGTTGACATTTTAAATTATTTATTGTATAATAACAAGCGTTATGTAACAAGTGTTATAAAAAGGAGTGAGCATATGCCGCCTAAAGCAAAATATGATAAAGAGCAAATTATTGATATTGCTTTCAATATTGTAAGAGAAAACGGTGCTGATATACTGACTGCAAGAAATCTTGCACAGGCAATGGGTACTTCAACAGCGCCTATATTTAATGTTTTTGATACGATAGTAGAAATAAAGCAGGCAGTTATTGATAAAGGAAAATCATTGTATACTGATTATGTACGTGATGGATTAAATGAGCCAATTCCATTCAAAGGCGCAGGACTCAAGTATATTCAGTTTTCCAAGGATGAGCCGGAGCTTTTTAAATTACTCTTTATGACCGGTGAAGGCAATGAACATATTACAAACTATCTTCCTGCATTTGATGAGAATTCCGTTCTTGTTCTTGATAAGCTGGTTCAGTCTTATAATATTGATAATGAAAAAGCGAAAAAGCTATATAATCATATGGCTGTTTATTCCTATGGTTTTGCATCACTGTTTGCACAGAAAATTAATATATTCACAATGGAAGATATTGACCAAATGCTGTCTGAGCTGTTTTTGGCACTGACTGAATAAAGGAGCTTTTATGAAAAATAGTATTGAAATCCATAATCTTAATAAATCCTTCGGTGAAATAAAAGCGGTAAATGATTTAAGCTTTAATGTCAGAGAAGGGGATTTGTTTGCCTTTCTCGGTATAAATGGTGCAGGCAAATCAACAACAATCAATATCATCTGCGGTCAGCTTGGATTTGACAGCGGCAGTGTTATTATTGACGGATATAACATTAATCAACATAAAAACAGCATAAAAAATTCTCTTGGTGTTGTTTTTCAAAATTCAGTCCTTGATAAAGCACTCACAGTTTATGATAATCTTGAAAGCCGTGCTGCGCTTTACGGAATTTACGGCAAAGAATTTAAAGCAAAGCTCAATGAGCTTGCCGTGCTTCTTGATTTTGAAAATTTGCTTAAACGAACTGTGGGAAAGCTTTCAGGCGGTCAGCTCA
>JAIDEF010000019.1 GCA_029054965.1 Eubacterium sp. | reverse complement strand
GTATGTTTTTTGGGGAGAAAATTATGAAACCATATTATTTATCAGTTACATATCGTGCTAATGGTGTGCAGAAATCAAGCAATCTGTTATTAAGTGACGATTATGAAATCAAGGCAGAGGAAACGGGTGAACATTTGAAATTGAAGCTGTTTCCCAAATCAGAAATGGAGATAACTTCATTTGCTCTGATATTTGATTATGATTACATAAAATATAATCGTATTTTTGTTAATGGTTACCAGTCCTGGACTGACAGCAGGGAGTATCATACTGATGAAATGATGACTGTTGTCAACAGACTTGTAAGAAAGAAAATACTTACTTCCTCTGCCAGCAGAGGAAGTGATATGCATTTTGTGCCTGCCGAAACGCAGAGAGGCACCTTTCACGGCTATTCCTATTCATATATAAGAAACGGAATCAATATTGATTTAATAGGCTCAGTAAGTGAACGAAGCGGATATACAATTATTTTCTTTGACACAAACAAAAATACAGTAACTGTTAAAAAAGATTATGATGGGGTTAAATTCAAGGGGCCTGCAGAGCTTATTGATTTGGTATGGATTAAGGATGAGTATAATGCTGCCTTTGACAGATATTTTGAATATATGCAGATTACACCAATTGAGAAAAAGCTTAGCAGCGGTTATACCACGTGGTATAATTACTATGGAAATGTGACTGAGGCAATTGTTAAGCGTGATTTGCAGTCACTTGTTAATTTGCCGAAAAAGGTAGATATTTTCCAGATTGATGACGGCTATCAGAGTGCAATCGGTGACTGGCTTATTGTCAATGAAAAATTTCCCTCAGGTATGAAGAAATGTGCGGATGCCGTGCATGAAAATGGGATGAAAGCCGGATTGTGGCTTGCTCCTTTTGCGGCAACACCGGATTCAAAAGTGTTTAAGGAACATAATGACTGGCTTATTAAGGATGATTATGGTCAGCCTCTTTGTGTGGGGCATAACTGGGGAGGCTTTTATGCACTTGATATATATGATGAGGGTGCACGTGAATATATCAGGCATTTCTTTGACGTAGTGCTTAATGAATGGGGCTATGATATGGTTAAGCTTGATTTCCTTTATGCCTGCTGTACAAAGCCTATTCATAATAAAACACGAGGACAGATTATGTGTGATGCTATGGATTTTCTGCGTGAATGTGTCGGGGATAAGCTTATTCTTGGCTGCGGTGTTCCTATGGCACCTGCCTTCGGTAAGGTCGATTTCTGCAGAATCGGTGCAGATATGGGTCTTGACTGGAAACGAAATCACTTTACCACAAGAGAGGATGTTTCGACACCGAACGCAATTTACAATACTGTGTTCAGGCGTCACCTTGACGGCAGGGCTTTTCTTAATGACCCCGATGTTTTTCTGCTCAGGGATAACAATATGTTTATGAGCTATAAAAAAAGAAAACTGATAGCAAAAATTAATCATATTTTCGGTAATCTTCTTTTTACCTCAGATAATGTTGACAGATACAATAAGGAAAAAATAAACACTTTTCTTGCTGCTGTTGATGAAAATAAAGAAAAATTTATTTCAGCAGAAATGACTGAAAAACGTGACCTTACTATTGTTTATGAGGAAAACGGGCAAAGGCACTCACTGTGCTTTAATGTTGAAACAGGAAGAATAAAAGCTTCAGTCTGATGGGAGGAGATTGCTTATGAATATAAAAAATATTGTGAGCAGTGTGTATAAGGATTTAACTACTCACTGGAAACATCCTGCTGATGGGAATTTTGTTTCGTATAAAGAGCTTGTTAATCTTAGTATCGGCGGTATGGGCAATCAGCTTACAATGCAGCTTGTATGGCAGATGGGACTCAATGCTGGAAATACTTTGCTTGGTTCAACCATAGGTATTCGTCCGCTGCATTTACAATACATGCTCACAATTCAAACCGTTCTGAATGTATTATTCTTTTTTGTAAGAGCAGGTATGGTAGATAATACACGTACTAAATGGGGACGATTCAGACCATATATTGCTTTTGCAGGAATACCGCTTGCAGTAATGAGTATAGTTTTTGTATTTCTGCCGTTTCAGACTATGTCATACAACGAAAAGCTGATTAGTGTATTTGCTTTTGCTATGACGATAAGTATGGTGCAGCCGCTTTTTACTGATACATACTCGGAGCTGCAGACGGTTATAACACCTAACAGTGAGGAAAGAGCAAAGCTTCTTTCAATTAACTCACTTATTTACAGCTTTGCACCTACACTGACAGGACTGTTTATTCCTATATTATCTAACTTAACAGGTGGTTATACCAATATTAATACATATCGTTATGTGCTTGCACCTATTTCACTTCTTGGTTTAGGTCTTAATTTTTTCACGGCAATCGGCTGTAAGGAAAGAGTTGTGACCTCATCATCCTATGTTCAGAAGGTAAGTATAATTGAAGGCTCAATTATGATACTGAAAAACAAGCACTGGTGGATAAGACAGATAGCAAGCCTTATCGGTTTTCTTGAAAGTTCAACCGGAATTTTCTTTAGCTGGATATACATTTATGGTGTTCAGGATATGACAGCTTATGGCATACTTACTACGGTTATGGGTACGGCAAGCGGCATTGCAATGGCTATAACACCGTTTTTGCTTAAGAAGCTTGGCAATAAAAAGCTGCTTATTTATCATAATCTGCTAAATATCGTATTTCTTATAATACTGATGTTCACATTTAAGGTTCCTATGCTTATGTTCATAATTATGTATATGAACAATCTTGTTAATGCCCTGAGCCTTGTTTATAATCAGGTAATGCATTCTGAGGTAAAGGATTATCAGCAGTATATCTGCGGATACAGAATGGATTTTGTGTTTGGTCTTGCAGGAATGGTTACAATGCCGATTACACTGCTTTCTGGCTATGTAATTCCATATGTATATGAATATTTCGGCCTGACAACAAATTATGATATTTTATATGACCCAAATGTAAGAAATTCACTTTTCTTTGTGCTTTGCGTTCTTGCAATTATTGGTGCTGTACTTAATCTTATTCCATTCTGTTTTTACAGTATGTCAAAGGAAAAGCATCAGAATATTATTCGTGTTCTCAGATACAGAGCTTTGTTTGATGATTTTGAAACAAATAGTTTTAATGCAGACATTATCAAGGATGGTGTTGAGGCTGTCAGAACAGGTCTTGAGCTGAATGAAAGTCCTGTTCCGGATTTAAAGTCATTAAAGGCTGGAATCAAAAATGCACCTAAGGGTGATGCCAAGGATGCAGCACGTAAGGCTTATATGGAAGCAAAGAGCTTTGCTGCTGATAAAGCAGAGGTCGGTATTTTTATGGAGGAACTCAATAAATTTGATACTCCTATCTGGCAGCATAAGGTTGAAAAGGCACGTGAATTAATCTCAAAGGATATTGATTCAATTGCATTTATCAGTGAAAGCGTTGTTGCAGATGCTAAAAATCTTCCTAAAAGTACAAAGGAACAGCGTGCATTCAGAAAATATGATATTCAGCAGGCAAAGGCACTTGTAAAATCAGGAAAGCTGATTAAAAAGAATTATCCTAATGGTCTTGTTAAGCCGGATGAAAATAAGCTTGAAGCTGCCTATGCAATGCCTGACAGCAGCAGTGCTGAAAATAGGCTGAGAAGAAAAGCAATTAAAGAAGCAGAAAAGGAGCTTGATCTTTATTACAAAACAATTGCTCCCTATGCTGCTGCAAAAAAGCTTGTTCACAGCTTTGAAAACAGGGACGAGGTTATCAGATGGGCAGAGGCAAATTATGATGAAGCCTGTGAAATAATCAGAGTGCGAGAAGAGGAAGAAAGCAAAAAATCAAATGAAAAAAAGAGATTTGCAGGAAGGAGAAATAAGTGATGTTCAAAAAGCATTTAATTAAATTTGCAGGCTTTGTGCTTGCACTGATGCTTATCTTATCAGCAGGCGGCTGTTCACTTAATTCCTATTCTGTTGAGGAATTAAAGGTGCTATATCCAAAAGCATTTGAGAATTCTCTTAATGAGGAGCTTTATTACTGGAAGGAAACAGTTAATGCTGCTGATCATACCTCGTGGCGCACCTGCAATGTTTTTGCTGAAATTGATAAAAAATATGAGGTTATCCGTGATGCGAACGGTAAGCCCGCCAATATGAAAATTGATGTGCTTGAGGAATATAACAAAAAGAATGTTTATAAAGCTCTTTGTGGTAAATCTTCGGGTAATGACGGTGATAAGAATTATCTTTTTGAAAATGATTTTGACGATTCGGGAAATGCTGTGAATTACAGAAAGACAGAGATTTCACCGCAGGAATTTTTAGCGGACGACAGCTTTAAGAGCAGGTTTTCACTTGATGCAATGCTTAAGGAATTTGAATATCTGACATTAGATGATATGATTTTTGATATTGACAATGATTTGCTTGAGCATAAGGGCAAAACGATTAAATTCTCTTTTGCAGTAACCGATGAATATATTGACAGATATGAGAAAGAATTCGGAAAAGCATCAGTATTTAAGGACTCAAAATATGCAACAATGGAATTTGCCTATGACCGATTTGCATCTGTTGTTGTTTATGCGGAAGAAAAGCTCGGCAGCGGAATTACTGCCGATAAGGAAATTTATAAATTGGAAACAGTTTACTATGGACCGATTGTTAATATGCCATCCTATGATGCCGAGCCGTGGGCTGATGCATAAATAAATTAAAAAGAATTGACAAGCATCTGATAGTGTTATATTCTTAATAAAATTAATTATCGGAGGCGACTTTTATGCTTGAAATTAAAAATAAAGAATTTTATATGGATGGTAAGCCTTTCAGCATTTACTCAGGTGCAATGCATTATTTCCGTATTCTGCCGGAATACTGGGAGGATAGACTCACTAAGCTGAAGCTTGCAGGCTTTAATACTGTTGAAACCTATGTATGCTGGAATCTTCACGAACCGAAGCCCGGAGAATTTTGCTTTGACGGAATGCTTGATATAGTAAGATTTGTTGAAACAGCTAAAAAGGTCGGACTTTACTGTATTGTCAGACCGGGTCCGTATATATGTGCCGAGTGGGATTTCGGCGGTCTGCCTGCATGGCTTCTGAAGGATAAAAATATGCAGATTCGCTGCTGCTATCCTGATTATATGGCTTGTGTTGAGAGATTTTACAGGGAACTGATTCCCAAGCTCGTTCCGTATCTTGCAACAAACGACGGCAATATTATTGCAATGCAGGTTGAAAATGAATACGGCTCTTACGGTAATGACAAGGAATATCTTCGCTTTGTTGAAAAGCTTATGCAGGACTGCGGTGTTGATGTTTTATACTTCACATCAGACGGCAACTGGAAAAATATGCTTTCAGGCGGCTCTCTGCCTCATATTTACAAGGTGCTCAATTTTGGTTCAAAGGCAAAGACTGCTTTCAGTTGTTTAAAGGACTTTGAAAATGACGGTCCGAATATGTGCGGTGAATTCTGGTGCGGATGGTTTGATCATTGGCGTGATATTCACCACACAAGGGATGCGGCATCTGTCGGAAAGGAAATTAAGGATTTTCTTGATATCGGTGCAAGCTTTAATTTCTATATGTTCCACGGCGGAACAAACTTTGGCTTCACTGCAGGTGCAAACCAGAATCCCGGCAAGGGCTATGAGCCTACTGTTACAAGCTATGACTACTGTGCACTGCTGAATGAATGGGGTGGTTATACCCCTGCTTATCACGAGGTAAGAAGAATTCTTTGTGAGCATCAGGGAATTGAAATGAAGAAGCTTCCCGAGTCACCTGCACTCCAGTTGATTGGTGATGTTAAGCTTACTGAATTTGCACCGCTTTTTGATAATCTTAATAATATTGCAGATAAGCACAAGACCGCTGTCCCTGAGGGTATGGAATACTTCGGTCAGAATTTCGGACTCATATATTATGAAACAGTGCTCAGCGGAAAATACGATATTTCACCAATCAGTATAAGAGATGTTCACGATTTCGGTTATGTTTATTTTGATTCAAGGCTGAAAAAGAGAATTGACAGAACAGAATATACTGTAAAGAAAAAGGGCATTAAGGCTTTGCTTGGTTTTGCTAAGGAAGAAAAATTCCTTATGCCTGCACTCAAGGGCGACAGAAAAATCGGTGTTCTTGTGGACGCTATGGGCAGAGTTAACTATGGTGAGTGTATGCTTGACCGCAAGGGTATAACTGACATTTATATCGGCAACCAGAGGCAGATGGACTATGATGTTTATACGATGCCACTTGATAATCTTGACAAGCTTGAGTACGGCACAAAATCTGACAGCCTGCCGTTATTTATGAGGGGTGAATTTAAAGCAGCCTCAAAGGCTGATTGCTTTGTTCACCTTGACGGTTTTAAGAAGGGCTATGTCTGGGTTAACGGTTTTAATCTTGGAAGATACTGGAATGTCGGACCGCAGAGGTCGCTCTATCTGCCGGGGGCTCTTCTCAAGGATAATAATGAAATCATAGTTCTTGAAATGGAGGGCTATAATAGGCCGGAAATTTCAATAACTGATAAGCATAATTTAGGTTGATTAATTTAAACGGTAATTTTTATGGATAAAATTGTTGCAGGTTTTTTAGAAAGAAATCTGAATAGATTTAAGGATAATATTGAGGTGGATATTGTTGGCGGTGTTCAGGACCGCTACACAATATCCGCAAATAAAGGCAGAGTGTTTGTTAAGGCTAACAATTATATCTCTGCCTTTACAGGTATTTATGATTATTTGAAGAAATACTGTGGTGTTCAGCTTTCCTGGTGCGGTAACAGAAAAATCCGTATCAGAGAGCTTATAATGTTTGATGGGACTTTCAGTCGTACCATTGAGCAGAAATTCAGGGTATATATGAATTATTGCACGCTTGATTATTCGATGTGCTGGTGGGACTTTGAACGCTGGGAGCAGGAAATAGATTTTATGGCAATGAATGGCATCAATATGCCCCTTGCCGTTATCGGTACTGAGGCGGTTTGGTTTGAGCTTCTGCTTGACTACGGCTTTACCGAGCGTGAGGCGCTTGACTGGATTTCAGGTCCTGCCTTCTGGGCATGGCAGCTTATGACCAATATAGAAGGGTATCTTCCTCCGCCTGACAAAGAATATGTTTATCATCGTTTGGAG
This sequence comes from Eubacterium sp., assembly GCA_029054965.1. GTDB lineage: Bacteria > Bacillota > Clostridia > Oscillospirales > Acutalibacteraceae > Eubacterium_R. Next base: position 546 of record JAIDEF010000019.1, on the reverse strand, counting down.
CTTGGCAGAAGGATACTTGACAGATATATTGAATTAGGTATGCAGCCTATACAGCAGGGTTTTTCAGGTCATGTTCCGATGTTGTTTAAATCAAGGCTTCCGAATGTCAGAATATTAGAGCAGCGGGGTTGGTGCCGTTTTCCTAAAACTGCACAGCTTGACCCCACTGACCCGTTTTTTCTCGAATTCGGAAGTGCATATCTTAATAAGCTTAAAGAGCTTATGGGTAATTATCATTATCTTGCCTGTGATCCGTTTCACGAGGGTACACCGCCAAAGCCGTGGTTCTGGTATTTAAAATCCGTCGGCAAAACGATAAATAAAATGTATAAGGATTTTGATAAAGATTCGGTATGGGTAATGCAGACCTGGTCAATGCGAAAGCATATTGTTAAGGCAGTTCCTAAAAAACGTCTGCTTCTGCTTGATATCAATTCGGAGAAAACATCTAAATGCAGAAATCTGTGGGGATATCCTGTTGTTGCAGGAATGCTTCATAATTTCGGTGGTAAAAATGCAATGCAGGGAAAACTGAATCTCCATTGC
>JAIDEF010000189.1 GCA_029054965.1 Eubacterium sp. | reverse complement strand
CGTTGTTTCACCCGCCCTTGAATTTCAGCACGAGGGCTTTATTCTCGGAACTGCTGCCCAGATGTTCACAATAGCATGACACGTAATAGTATATGGTATTGATTCATCATTTTTGTATGGTCTTATTATATTTATTTTTCATCTTTATTAACAATTTAGGGGCGGCATAGGCTGCCCTTCTCTTTATTTAAAATACTTTTTTATTCTTTTTTCAAGCTTAAATTTATATAAAAGAGTCAGTCTATTAATAAGCATATCATAAATAATGAACATAATATTCATTAACAATGCAAAAACAGGAACAAATATTTTCCCTGTTCCTTCTTCCAGAAACGGAATTCCGAATATATAAACCAGAAGAAGCTGAACAATAGTTATCATAACATTAAATACCGAAAGCTTAGCTATCCATTTTATTAGCCGTGAACCGATTTTTTCAATAGAGGAATGCAATATAGGATAATATCCGAAAAACAAAATATACATTAAAACACATTCCCGGTCAGCCACAAGCATAAAAGAGAGAAACGAAACAGAAATAAACGCAGTAACTGCCCAAGGTGTACCACAGGCACGTTTCAATACTATCATTATAAGTCCTGTAACCATTGGCATTATATATGCAAATACAAATGATGCTCCGCCGAAAAACAACAGCAAAACCGAAAGCGCTGATGAAATACCGCATATTGCCGCTTTTAACGTATTTTTCATTATATCACCAACTAAATAATAGCAAAATTAAGTAAATATGTAAAGAACAAATAAGCGTTAATCATTTGTTCATTTTTTATTTATTATATTTACATATTTATAAAATAATATATTAGTTAATATATTATATACTGCATAAGTCGAAAAGAGGTTTTATTTTGAGAAAAACAATAATACTTTCATTGGCACTTGTTGTAATTATTACAGCAGTATTTGCTGCCTGCACCGCTAAAACTGATGATGACAGCACATCAACTACAGAAGCAAACCTTGATAATGTCGGAACCGAGATTGGTTTTGAAACAGATGAAAACGGTGAAGAGGTTGCTGTTGTCTATGAGCTTGATGAAAAAGGAAAAACTATTGCAATCAAGCTTGACAAAGACGGAAACAAAATGAAAAATGATAAAGGCGAATATGTAACAGTCAAAACCGATTATACAATAACTACAACTCCTCCTGAGGATAATAGCACTAACGAAAATAATGACCCCACAAAGGGTACTGAAAAGCTAACCACCACTACCACCGAAAAGCCTACAGGCACCACTAAAAAGGACGTACCGCAAACATCATCAAATGATACAACAAAATTTGATGGTTCAGACAATGTGCCCAAAACCGATGCCACAGGCAAAGAGGTTAACTTCAGCGAGGCAGACCAGTCAATATTAAAATCAATGCTCGAAGTGCCATATCTTTATCGTTCAAACTATGAAAACAGCGACGGTGTTCCTATTGATATTGCATGTCACACAGCAGTATGGATGGCAGAGCATGAAGGAAATATCAGATCAACCTATCCTTCAAGTCCCATTGTCCTTAATCTTTTTAAGTTTTACGGACAAACAGTTGTAAACTTTAAAACACAATGCAATGAATTTGCAGCCAGCTCCAAGGCTCCGATATCATACAACAAAAAGAATGACACCTTCAGCATTACTGAATTTACTGAGAAAAAGCAGACAGTTTCAATCACAAAAATTGAAGACTTAGGCGACAATAATTTCTATAAGGTTACAGGCACAGTTAAGGGCTGTAACAAAAGAAAGGTCGTTGCAATTGTACAGAAAAACAAGCTTGATACCACTTTAGGCTTTTCAATCAAAGCATTAAAATGGTCATAGAAACTATAACACCCCACGAACAAAATGTTCGTGGGGTTACGCTTATTTAATAACATAAAAAATGACCGATTTAAAATCGGTCATTTTTTTATTTCTTGTATACTCTTACCTTTGCTTTGTATTCGCCGTATACCCAGCAGGCATCATTATTTTCAAGAGTAGCCGTTATATTGAAGGTTGTGACACCCTCCTTCGGCTTTTCCTTAATAGAGGACATATCTATCAATAATTTTACATTAGAGCTTGTAAGCCCCTTTAAATCATCCTCAAGTCCGACAGCAGTCACACTGTAGGAATTAAGGGATGCAATCTCCGCCTTATACCCATTAGGAATATTACTGAATTCAACATTACCTCCATCAACATAAAGAGTAGTTGTCTTATAGGTATCAGGAACTGTAACAGTTGCTTTAATCTCATTAATATTGTCCAGAACTGCAAAGCTTTCCATTTTATTTGTATCAAACACAAATTCATTTTCACCAACAGTTAAATGTGAAAAATCAATATTTCCTATATTCGCCTGCTTAATATCCGCCTCCTCAAGCACACCTGCATTAACGGAATCAACACTATAGCTTATTGAAAAATCGGACAAATTAACATTTGGCGGATTACCGATATATGACGATGTAATATCAAGAGTTGTACGCTTTAAAACAGGTATTGTTAATGATACATTTTCATTTTTTGAAATAATGCTGACATAATCCACAGAGTTTCCGCTGCTGTCAACAGCATTCATATTAAGATCAAAGGTCTGTGTCTCTTTGATTTTTTCATCAAACTTAATGTTAGAAACAACCTTATCAACTGTAGTAACATATGATTTAGGACCTTTTACTGTTACATTATTTTCACTCAGCAGTGCCTCGCCCATAACGTAGCCGTCCTCAATGAAATCCTTGTTTTCATAGCTGACCTCAATATCCATAACCTTTTCTTCTTCAACATCAAAATAAGCTTTATAGACAGTAGGATAGTAGCTTACCACTTTAAAATCAGCATTTTCTCTTTCCTCAACCTTAATAGGCACTTCTTTATTACCTGTTGTAGTAACTGTATTTGCCTGAATATATGCATTGATATCGTCTGCAGTGATATCCTTTGCAAGGTATTTTTTACAGCTTATGGTTACATCCACATCCACATTTTCAGCTCCATAACACTTTATACCCAACTGTGAAGCGGCTGTATCAGTAAAATCAACTGTAATCGGAACAGAAATGGTTTTGTTTGTTTCAGGCGATAAATTCATTGATGTTATACACCATATTACAATTGCCAGAACGATGGAAATTATTATAAGATACTTATCATTATAAATCAGTTTTCTTATGGAGAATTTCTTTTTACTCTTATCAGCCATTATTTTTTCATCCTCCTAACTAATCTTGAAATAATCTTGTCATCACTTGATGAGCCGGAGGGAATAAATTCTGTTGTAAGAATATCTCTTAAATCACCGTCAGAAATATCTCTGTCAAGCACACCGTTTTTAACTACGGAAATAGCGCCTGTTTCCTCACTGACAATAATAATGATTGCATCACTTTCCTCAGAAAGACCGATACCTGCTCTGTGTCTTGTACCAAGTGCAGATGAAACCGTCTTTTTTGTAAGCGGCAGAATACAGCCTGCGGCATACACCTCACCATCACGTATAACCATCGCACCATCGTGAAGCGGTGATTTTGGGAAAAAGATTGTTTCAACAAGCTCCTTGCTAACCTTAGCATGAATTTCTGTACCTGTTGAAATAACATCGCCAAGCATTGTATTATTTTCAAAGCAAATAAGAGCACCGATTCTTTTATCGCTCATATCGGAACAAGCCTTGCAGACAGCACTTATTGCATCGTTGATTTCTGCAAGCTCTACAGCAACACCCGGGTGTATTATAGCCTTTATACTTTTTGCCGTTGCACCATGACCTACCTGCTCGAGTATATGCCTGATTTCCGGTGAAAACAGAATAACAAGAATGATAAGAATATTTGAAAATATAGATTTCAGTATAAAGCTTGATGCCTCCATACCAATAAGATTAACTACGCCATAAACAATAGCAAGGTAAATCAAACCCTTGGCAAGGAGGATTGCTCTCGTTTCTCTTATAATTCTTATGCAGATATAAATCAGAATTGCTACCATAACAATATCCAAAAAATCCGCTATTGAAAAGGTGGAGAATACGCTTAATATTTTATTGAAAAAATCAGTTATTGACTCTATCATCGTACGCTTCCTAACTTTTAACTTTTTATTTACTGAAATATTTTAACACATTATTTTAAATAAATAAAGCGATTATCAAAGTTTTTTCAAAGTATTCAAAAATATTTCACAATCATTCTGCGTGGTAAAGACTGACGGACTTATACGAACAGTTCCACGCTCTGCTGTACCAAATGCTTTGTGTGCAAGCGGGGCACAATGAAGGCCTGCTCTTGTGGCAATTCCTCTTGATGCAAGCAGATTTGCAGTTTTTTCTGACGAGTAATCCTTATAGTTAAAAGAAATTATAGGTGCACTTCTAAAGCTTGATGGAGAAGGTGTATAAAGCACAGCATTCGGATTTTTCCTGAGTCCCTCATAAATACCTTTAACAATGCTCATTTCATGCTTATGAATATTTTTTATGCCCTTGCGTGTAACAAAATCAATTCCTGCACCCAGTCCGATTATTCCGCTGTTATTAAGAGAGCCTGCCTCAAATCTGTCAGGATTAAAATCAGGCTGTGAAAGATTAAGCGAGGACGAGCCTGTTCCTCCCTCAATAATTGTATCAAGTGTCAAACCCTCTGCCATTGCCATAATTCCTGTTGCCATAGGACCATACAATCCCTTATGACCTGCAACACAACAAATATCAACACCTGACTTCGCATAATCGAGTTCAAGAACACCTGCTCCCTGTGCTGCATCAACTACAAAGCAAATTCCGTTTTCCTTGGCAATTCGGCTTATTCTTTCAATAGGAAAGGCGCAGCCAAACACATTAGATGCCTGCGTGCAGACAATAATCCTTGTATTCGGTTTAATTTGCGAAACGATATTAGCTATTAACACATCTTCATCATAATCATACTCAAATATATTATAAGTAATTATTCCCCTTTTAGCCAAAGCATCAACAGGACGTGAAACAGCATTATGCTCTAAATTTGATATTAAAATATGATCGCCTTTTTTTACTAAGCCCTTAATTGCCATATTCAAAGCTGACGTGCAGTTTTGTGTAAAAATAATATTTTGAGTATCATAGCCAAGAAGCCTTGAAGCTTTTTCTCTGACGGAATAGATTTTTTCAGAAGTATTTACAGATTGCTTATATCCTCACCTGCCGCTGTTGTAGCTCAGTCTATGATACAAATCTGACGCAGCAGACGAACCTAGAAGT
>JAIDEF010000188.1 GCA_029054965.1 Eubacterium sp. | reverse complement strand
TTCGAGTGAGTATTCAACCTTAAATGAAGTTATTTTGGAACAAAAAGACGGTAGTATTAGTGGCTGTGTAAAAGATGCAACCGACAAAGCACCGATTAAAGATGTTGAAGTTCGGGCACTTGATGAAAAAGGAACGATTATTGAAAAGACTAAAACTGACGAAAACGGTAACTTTACTTTATCACTTCCCGCAGGCAAATACACTTTGAATATCAGAGGTGAGCTTGGTGCAATCAGTGAATATTCCTATGAAACATATACAACAGATGTAACAGTATCATCAAATGTATGGACTGTTCTGAAAGATAATATTTTATTAAATCGTGCAACAATGCGAATTGCAGGTAATGTTTATGACAGTGAAAGCAAAGAGCCTTTGGCAGATGTTGAAGTAAAAGCATACCGAGTTGTAAATGGCACAAGTGAATATGTTTCAAGCGGAACATCAAACGCAAACGGCGAATATGTAATAAACATTAGTAAAAATGGAACATATAACCTTGAATTTACAAAATCAGGATATACTACCGCTACACAAAATTCTGTAATGACATTTGGCAACTTAACTTATGCAGAATGGCAGTATTTAGTTAAGGACAATACAAGCGGAGATAATATATTTGCAGGCGGTGATGGAACAGAAACAAATCCTTATCAGGTATCAACACCTGAGCAGTTAAATGCTGTCAGAAATGACCTGTCAGCACACTATATTCAGATTAATGATATTGATATGTCTGATTGGGGTAATTGGGAACCAATTGGTAATAGTGATAATATATTTGTAGGTAGTTATAATGGTAAAAACTATAATATTAATGGAATAACAATTAATTCCACATCCGAAAACAATTTATATATAGGACTTTTTGGTAGAGCAAGTGGTAAAATAGCCAATATAAATATGACAGATTTTGATATTAAATCATTATACTTGTGCAATTATGTGGGCAGTATTATTGGTTATGGTTCTATTTTAGAAAATTGTAAAAGTAATGGACAAATAGACGCTTTATGCCAAAATGGTGGTGGATTAGTAGGTTATGCAAGTTATATTAATGATTCTGTTAGCAATGTAACTTGCAATTTCAAGTGTACAGATAAAAATACTAGTGGATTTTTTGGCGGTATTTGTGGAAGTGGTGGAACAATTAAACATTCTGAAAATCACGGAACAGTATATGCCGAAAGTATAATTTCAAGCTATATTGGTGGTATTTCTGGTAAAGCTTCATTAATATCCAAGTGTTATAATAATGCAAATTTAAAACTGAAGCTGTCTGGTAGCAATTCAATACATCCAGAAGCACACATTGGGGGAATTTCTGCTTATTCTAATAATGTTGATAATTGTTATAATTTAGGTGATTTAAATGGAATTTCAAATTATTCTGTTATGATTGGCGGAATTGTTGCAAGATCATTTGAATGTACAATTACAAATTGTTATAGTGCACAAAATGAAATGTATGGAAGCACTCCTAGTATTCCTGGAAGACATTATGGTGGAATAATTGGTTACTCAAGTTATAATGAAACCTATGTAAACAATTGTTATTACAAATATTCTTCATTATGTAGCACTTCAAAATATCAAAATACAAATTCCAAAAAATTATCTGAAAATGAATTAAAAGAGAAATCTAATTTTATAAATTTCGATTTTGAAAACATTTGGAATATTGATGAAAATATAAATAATGGTTTACCGTATTTAAGATAATTACACAATTTTAACACCGAGTACAAAATTGTACTCGGTGTTATTTTGCGAAAAGCTGATTTATCATAAAATTGTGTGTTTGTTAGATTTATGCAATCGCAATAGGAAAAGGCTTGTACAACTTCTTATTTTTCAAAAGTCGCCTATTTTAGCGGGTTTCAAGCATTCAATTAGTGATAGTTGTACTTACAATGTCGTACTCTCTGCTGCAAGGTCCTCGTTGAGGTCTGCAATTGTATCACCTTTAACACCTATGCTTGCTGCTGACCATGGAAATCCGCTTGCTGCTGTTGGGTATACACCTGTTGTATGATCAACAAAATATGCCGCAAATCCAGGATTATCCTCAATTTGTTTTTCGGTCAGATTTCTTGTCAATTGGTGGACCATTGTTCCAATCATTTCAAGATGTCCCAGTTCCTCAACACCTGTTGAGGACACACAATTGGGCTTTTTGAATTAAAACCGCTGAAACAATACGAATACTATGCGGAGAAGCAATATCTGCCGGATGAATTTATAGAATAAAAAAGAATGGACTTGACCTGAAAATAACATTTACAGTTAGTGTTTATGTGATATAACGACAGCGTTGGAGATTATTCCAACGCTGTTTGCTTATACTGACAAATTTTTATAGCTTGGTGGTTTTATATTACGGATAATGATATCTGCAATATCCTCTATATTTTCCCTGCAATCATTGAAATTGTGCTGTTTAAGTCAAACTGATTCATACAAAGGCACATACCGACACCAAGCACCAATGCACTGATTATTCCAAAGGTATAAGCGAAAATATTAGCAGGTCGCTTTGCCTTGCTGTCAAGTTTTCGCAGTGCAACAACCTTTGAGGTTTCCTTTGGTGCGTATTCCTTTGCGATTGATTCTGCATAAATTTTGTCTGTGTTCATAAAGACAACTCCTTTTCTTTTGATGATTTCATTATATATGAACTTGAAAATGATACTATTTTGTTATGATATAGTTAAATGGAACTTTTATATCAATTTGTTATGTGTTATAATATAACAGAAATATGTATAATGATTTTTTCAAATTGACATTATTACACTTTAAATTTGAGAAATGGTATGAAAATATGGTTATAAGAAAAATATCTCCAAGTGACAGCCGAGAGGAAATAAGCAATATTTATGAGCAAAGCTGGAAATATGTGTACAAAGGGATTATTCCGCATGAGTATTTAGACAGCATTCCAAAAGGTCAATGGTGCGGTGCATTGGATAATCCCGACAGGTATACTCTTGTTATGCTGGACGGAGATAAGATTATCGGCACATCAAGCTATTGCAAATCACGATTTGAGGATTATATGGATTGGGGCGAAATCATTTCAATCTATTTTCTTCCTGAATATATGGGCAAGGGCTATGGCAAGGCTTTGCTTGGAAAGGCTGTCCAAGAATTGAAAGAAATGGGATTCAAACAGATTTTTCTTTGGGTGCTTGAAGATAATCACAGAGCAAGGCATTTTTATGAAAAATCCGAATTTAAAAACAGTGGTAAATATATGGATAATGATATAGGCGGAAGACAACTGCGTGAATTGCAGTATGTTTATTTTGCCGATTAAAAAGTGGGAAAGGATAGTTATTATGGCTTTTGATTATAAAAAAGAATACAAGGAATTTTATATGCCGAAGAAGAAACCAGGCATTGTTGAAATTCCGAAAATGAATTATATTGCGGTCAGGGGAAAGGGCAATCCGAATGACGAAAACAGCGAATACAAAGACAGTATCGGATTGCTGTATGCGATTGCATTTACTATCAAAATGAGTTATAAAGGCACGCATAAAATTGACGGCTATTTTGAATATGTTGTGCCTCCGCTTGAGGGCTTCTGGTGGCAGGAAAATACGGACGGTATCGACTATAACAGAAAAGAGGATATGAATTTTATTTCTGTTATCAGATTGCCTGATTTTGTAACAGAGAATGATTTCAAATGGGCTGTTGACGAGGCAACAAAAAAGAAAAAACAGGATTTTTCAAAGGTTGAATTTTTAACCTATGATGAGGGTGTTTGTGTTCAGTGTATGCATATAGGTTCTTATGATAATGAGCCTGAAACCGTTGAGCTGATGCACAAATATATGGAAGAAAACGGCTATGAACTCGATATAACTGACAGCAGACTTCATCATGAAATTTATTTGAGTGACCCGAGAAGATGCGATGAAAGCAAGCTGAAAACGGTTATCAGACATCCAGTTAAAACGAATTAAGGAAACTACTTGCTATGGAGTTAAGAAAATACAAAGCTGATGATGCACAGGTTATCGTAAAGTGGCTTAAAAATGAATATGCCTTTCGTCAATGGAGTGCTGACAGGTATGAAAGCTATCCTATAACCGCCGATGATATAAACAATTATTATTCACAGTATAGCGATGATGAATTATATAAATTAACTGCGGTTGACGAAGATGAAATTATCGGTCATCTTACAATACGCTTTATTGATGATGAAAGAAAGATTGCACGTCTTGGCTTTGTAATTGTTGATGACACTAAAAGAGGAAATGGCTATGGAAAACAGCTTGTTTCATCTGCATTGAAATATGCGTTTGATGAATTAAAGGCAGACAAAGTAACTTTAGGCGTATTCGAAAATAATACTCCTGCTGTTTGTTGCTATCTATCTTGTGGTTTTAAAATAGTTGAAAAAGAAATAACCGAAAGCTATCAATGTATGGGTGAAATATGGAATTGCATTGAAATGGAAGTAATCAGATAAATTGTTATTTGTTCAAAAGGCAGTATGTGAAAAATGGAGAAGATTAAAGAGTTATTTAT